>NZ_JBHYKH010000155.1:0-17573 GCF_042741275.1 Streptomyces sp. NPDC058964 | reverse complement strand
CGGGGATGCCGGGGGGGGGGGGCGACGTGGGCGGCGTGGATGTCGCGGGTCCCGGTCGACACGCACAGCGTGTAAGCGACGTCTTCCATACGCCGACGCCCCTCCTCGGTGCCGTCTTCGGCGTGCAGGGCGCGCAACCTCTCGTACTGCTCGATGAGGTTCTTCAGCACGACGGGGTGTGCCAAGAGCATCGGGAGTCTCCCTTGTCACCATCGCTCACGTGGGTCATACACCGACCCGCGTGCCCCGGCTCCCGGCCGCCATTCCGGTGCGTTCCCGCACCGGCGGCCAGAGGCCAGGGGACCAGTGCCCGGCTCAGTCGGTGGACAGGGCCTGGAGCTGTCTCTTATAAACAAAAACCAGCCCACCACAACAGGAACAAAATAGCGGGGGGGGGGGGGGGGTGGGGTGTTGTGGCGGCGGGGGTGTTCACCCCCGACGAGGGTGAGGCAGACGGCAGAGGTGCGCAGGTGTCGCAGTGCCGTGGAGACCAGCCGCCGTGACGCCGCCTCCGCGCCGGGCGAGCCCTGCCCGGCCTGGATGAGGCTGACCTTGGCGCGGACGAAGGCGCGGTAGGCGACGTAGTGGTGCCACAGAGAGGGTGGCCCGGGATCGCCGGAGTACTCGCCGTACTGGGCGAGGAAATACGCCGCGGCCTCTGGGGCGCCGAGTTGTTCCAGGTCCATGGCGAGGAAGGCGGCGTCGTCCAGGCCGTCGACGTAACGGAGACGGTCGTCGAACTCCAGGCAGTCCAGGACGCGGGGACCGTCGTCCAGGCAGAAGATGTCCTGGGCGAGGAGGTCGCCGTGGCCGTCGACCACTCGCCCCTGCTCGATACGGGACTCGAACAGCCGCTCGCGCCCGGCGAGATAGCGTCGGACCAGCCGCTCGACGTCGGTCACCCCGTCGGTGCGGAAGCCGACATCGGTCAGTTCATGGACCTGCGCGAAGCTGGCCTCCCAACGCGACAAGAGCGCATCGCGCGTGCCTTGTTCGTCCACTTCGCGGCCCCGGGGCGCGACCGCGTGCCAGGCGGCGAGGTGCCGGGCGACGGCGCGGAGGGCGTCGTCGACGGTGGCTCCTTCTCGTACGAGGCGGGAGAGGCGACGGTCCGCCGGCATACGGCGCATGATCACCAGGGGTTCGGGCGCCTTCTCGTCCGGGCCGTGGAACTCGCCCAGACCCAGGTAGACGTCGGGGGCGAAGCGGCGGTTGAGAGCGACTTCGCGCTCGCAAGCGGCGCGGCGGGCCTCCACCGTGGTGTAGTCCAGGAACTCCAGATCGACTGGCTTCTTGACCTTGTAGGCACGGTCGCAGGCGAAGAAGACAATCGCGGTGTGGGTCTCGAACACGTCTGCTCGGGGCGCCGACCCCGCCGCTGTCTCTCGGCGACCGGGCTCAGTCATGGGGGACGACGGCGACGGGGCAGCGCCCGTGATGAATGGCGGCCTGCACCACGGGGCCCAAGTGGGGCCCCGGACCGTGCCGATGCCGGCGACGGCCCACGACCAGCAGCGCGGCGCCTTCGGCGGCCTGGACAACGGCCTTGGCCGGGCTTGTGAGGCGGACACTGTCGAAGACGTCCACCCGGGGGTACTTCTCCCGCCACAGGTGGAGCACCTCGCTCAGTTGCTCATGTGCTTCCCGCGTCATCTCTTCGGTGACCTCGTGGTCCAGGCCCCAGGGCACCCGCGCATGGAGCGGCACGCTCCGGCCGTGAACGGCCAGCAGAGGAACGCCTCGGGCCGCAGCCGTGTGGAAGGCGAAGTCGAGCACTGCGTCGGAGGATCCGTGCAGCTTCAGGGCCGCGACCACGCGCCTCGCCGGTCCCGGGTGCAGTCCTTGCTCCCGGGGTTCGGCGCGGACCAGGACGACCGGCCGCTCGGCCTGTGCCACGACGGGCATGCTGATGTCACCCAGGAAGTAACTTTCGACAGCCTCCAGACCACGCGAACCGAGCACCGTCATCTCCGATTCCGATGCCGCCTGGAGCAAAGCACTCTGAGCGTCGTCGGCAACCAGGTCCCCGACAATGGACAGGCCCGGGTGGAGCGCCTGCAGCTCCGCTCGCGCAGTGTGGACGAGACGCTTCGCCCAGTAGTTCTGATCGACTTCTGCGGGAACGCGGGCCGGCTCGGGGGCCAGCAGCGGCCACGCGTGCATCAGGCGCAGGGTGAGACTGCGCTTCTCGGCCTCGTCGGCGGCCCAGCGAGCGGCGGCAAGGCTTTCGGGCGAGCCGTCGAGGCCTACGGTTACGGCTGGTTGCATGGCGGTGGCCTCCGTCTCGTACGAAGCTGGAAATGACGGTGGACGGGTCCGATCGAATGGGCGGTCCGGACAGCGGGCATGCCGCGCGGAGTGCGTTCTCTCATTCGAGGATCACCCCGACCCCCTCCGCGCCGCATGTGGACCGGTGGAGGAGGGGCGGTAGGCGTGGAGACCGGCGCGAGAGGAGACCAGGACGGTGCGGATTCCCGTGGTGGTCGGCGTCGACGGATCCGAGGCGAGCCTGGAAGCGGTCGACTGGGCCGCCGACGAGGCGGTGCGGCACGGGGTTTCGCTCCACATCGTGCACGCGGCGGCCGGGAGCCTCCTCGAAGATTCGGACCTGATGACCGCCGCATCGGAGCGGGCCAGGTCGGGCGCTCCCACAGTGCGGCTGACCAGCGAGGTGTCGCACGAGGACGCAGCCTCCGCCCTGATCGACAAGGGGCGCAACGCCTTGGCGCTGGTACTGGGATCCAGAGGGCGCGGAGACCTCACCGACATGCTCCTGGGCTCGGTCAGCCTCGCCGTGGCTGCGCGAGCCGACTGCCCGGTCGTCGTGGTCCGCGGCACGGTGGCGCACCGGCATGCCCAGTTCGAGAACATCGTCGTCGGCGTCGAGGACGAGGAGAGCAGCGGCACGGCTCTGGAATTCGCGTTCCGCGAGGCCCGGGTGCGGCGCTGTCGGCTGGTGGTGGTGCACGCCTGGAGCGCACCGTCCGGTGCTTTCAGTACGCCTCGAGCCCCGTCGTGGCCCCTGGAGGCACACCGCCGCCCACCGGCTCAGGTGCTCGACGACGCCCTACTTGGGCCGGTGGAGCGGTACAGCGACATCCTCGTCGAGCGGCGGCTGATCGAGAGACCGGCACGCCCGGCACTGCTGGAAGCGGCATCAGGGGCAGACCTTCTGGTCGTCGGCGCCCGCCCGCGACTTGTGCACAGGGGTCTGCAACTGGGACTGGTCAATCATGCCCTCCTGCACCACGCGCCGTGTCCCACCGTGGTCGTACCACACATATGACCGCGGCCGGCTGGTACGGGCCGTGCCGGCGCCCCGGGGCCGGACGCCGGTCCACAGGGACTTTCGGCCCCATGACCGCCGCCGGCTGCTGTTCGATCGTGGAACGCAGTGGAGAACCAGCCAGCGACGCGCTGGAGGCCGCATCATGAGCGCACGCATACCGCCGTTCGCGTCCGGTCCGCTCCGGCCGCGCAAAGGAGACGCACGGCACGGGGCGAACCCTCTGCGGCGTACGTCCGACAGAGTCGAATCCTGGTTCCGCGGTGTGCTGATGTGCGTCCTCGTCCTCGGACTGCCGGCCGCTGCGCTCGGCGCGGGGCTGACCGCGTACGAGACATCCATGCGCACCGTGCAAGCCCAGGCAGCGCAACGACACGAGGTCACCGCCAGACTGACGTCGAGCGTGCCGGGCGACGACCGTGCGGCGAAGCGACCGGCGCGGATCCGCTGGACCGAGCCGAACGGCATCGCACGGACGGGAACCACGCTTGTGGAACCGGGGACTCCCAAGGGCGCCACGGTGCGGGTGTGGGCGAACCGGGACGGGGCCATCGCCGATGCACCGATGAACCCGGTCGCCGCGCAGTCCAACGGCTGGTTCGTGGGCGCCGTGGCGGCGCTCGGTGTGGTCGCCGGGGTCTGCGCGGCAAGGGCAGCGATGCGCCGTGCGCTGGACCGGAGGAGGTACGCGCAGTGGGACGTCGAATGGAATCTGGTGGAGCCGCTGTGGTCCGGGCGCTTCCACCGGTGACCGACGGTCGACAGTGAGGAGGAAGGCAATGTCGCACACGGCCGAATGGAAGGTTCGTCTCCACCTGTTCGAGGACGACGACGGAACGACCAAGGCACACCTGGTGCTGGACACCGGAACCACGGCCCTCACCGGTCACGGAACCGCACACTGCCATCCGGCGGACACGAACGTGCCGGAGATCGGTGACGAACTGGCGGCAGGCCGGGCCATGCACGACCTTGCCCACCAGTTGCTGAACGCAGCCGAAGGCGACATCCAAGGCGTGGATGCGCGGCAGTCGAGCACGCGTCAGCCCGCCGGATGGCTCACGTGAATCCGGCGGGTTCGAGGAAGGACGATCGATGACAGATCGCGTGTGACACCTCGGAGGCAGCCCTCGGCAACCGTGTCGGCCGCCCTCGTCAGGTGACGGTGGGGAAACGGCGGGCGTCGTCGTCCGTGCGGTAGTCGATGTGGCCGGCGACCGAGACAACGCCGTCGACGCCGTGGCACAGCTGCTCGATGACGGGGATCAGGCTCCGGAATTCCACGGAGCCGCCGAGTTCGACCCGTCCGTCGCGGACCTCGACCGTCACCTGTGAGGGATCGATGCCCATCGTGCGCCGCAGCAGCTCCCCGGTGATCTCCTCGCGAATGGCGTCGTCACGGCGCAGGAAGACCCGGAGCAGATCGCCCCGGCTGACGATGCCCAGCAGCCGGTCCGCCTCGTCCACGACAGGCAGCCGCTTGACGTGCTGAGCCTCCATGAGGCGGGCGGCCTCGACAACGTTCCACTCCGGACGCGCGCACACGGCGGGAGCGGACATCAGTTCCTCGGCGCGAGAGCCCTCGGCCTTGGCACGCTCCCAAGCCTCGAGGTTCGGGAGCGGAACCCTGCCTGACGGATCGGCCTGATCGGCGCTCTTGCGCAGCAGGTCGGCCTCGGACACCACGCCCATGGGACGCTCCAGATCGTCCACCACGGGTACGGCTGTGACATCGTTCTCCGTCAGCAGTCTGACCAGTTCCTTGAACGGCGTGTCACGCCGAGCTCGAACGACGTTCCTGGTCATGAGCTCATCGACCGTTCGATGGTGCATGTCGCCTCCCGGATACGCGGTGCCCACCTCGCGGATACGGGGGCTCTCGTCCCATGCGGCGGTGTGTCCCGCGTGGCAGGTTGGAATACAGCACCATTCTGAGCAGAGGGCGGCGATCATGCGAGCTCACCTCGGCGACCAAATCGTCATCGAAAGTCCGAAGACCGGCGGCGCCAAGCGCGACGGCGAGATCATCGGACTCCACCACGAGGACGGCACACCTCCGTACGACGTGCGCTGGTCGGACACGGACGAAGTGTCGCTCGTCTTCCCCGGACCCGACGCGCACATCCACCATCTCGAACACGGACGCCCCGAGACCGTCCTTGGGACACAGGCCGGCGCCGTAGGCACGCAGCCTGTGTCCGGAGCCGTTTTCCCTGCCGCGGCGGCGGCCAACCCCGGCGACATCGGCCGACGCGTGGGTGTCGAACGCCGCAGACGGGGACTCAGCCTGGAAGTAGCAGCCCACCGCGCCAGGATGTCGCCCCGTTACCTGGCATACCTGGAGGAGCAGCCCGCCGACCCCACGATGGCGACTCTCATCAGGCTGGCCGACGCGCTGGGCACCACAGCCACCGCTCTGCTGGGCGCAGGCATGGATCTCCCGCCCGGCCAAGGCCACGCACTACTTCATCCGCACCTGCGGGACCTCGGCCCGGACGAATGCCGCACTCTGCTGGCCACACACGGTGTCGGGCGCGTCGCAGTGTCCGATTCCCGTGGCCGACCGGCGGTTGTCCCGGTCAACTACGACATCATCGATGAAACCATCGTCTACCGGACGGCGCCCGACTCCGTGGCCGCAGCGGCCGTGGAAACGGAGGTCGCCTTCGAGGTCGATCACCTGGACGAGGCGCTGAGCCAGGGCTGGAGCGTGCTCGCCGTCGGCCCGGCGAGCGTCGTGACCGAACCCGACGCCGTCCGCAGGCTCGCCGAGCACGCCCACTCCACGCCATGGGCCGGCGGGAAGCGCGAGATGTGGGTGTCGATCCGGCCGACAAGCCTCTCGGGCCGTCGCATCACTCCGGGCGATCAATAGACGCCGCACGGCCCGCAGGGCCGGCCGAGGCGGGATCCTCGCCGCTGAGCCGTGCCTCGACGCCGACAACGCCCTCCAAAGCGCGGACGAGTCGCTCGGCGACCCAGATGAGCGAGGTGTCGTGGACGCGTCCGCGGAGGGTGACGACGCCGTCCCGCACGGACACATGGATGGCGTGCCCGACCGCCGGGAAGAGGTACGAGACGACGGTGCGGCGGACTTCCTCCTCGATGTCCTCGTCCGGGCGCAGGAAGACCTTCAACAGGTCGCCCCGGCTGACGATGCCCGAAAGCCTGTCCTCGTCGTCCACCACGGGCAGTCGCTTGACGTGCTCCTTGGCCATGATGCGGGCTGCCTGGGCCAGGATGACGTCGGGCCGGACCGTGACAGCCGGCGTGCTCATGAGCTCCTCGGCGGTAAGCGCCTCGGCCTTGGCCAGGGCGGACCGGCGACGGATCCGATCGTGGCGGGTGAGCCCGTGATCCCGGAACTCCTCCTTGGGCAGCAGGTCGGCCTCTGAGACGACACCGACCACCCGGCCCGCGCCCTCCACCACCGGCACGGCACTGACCCGCCCGTGCTGCATGACCCGCACGATCTCCTTGAACCGCGTGTCCCGCCCGACGGCCACCACGGGAAAGGTCATCACATCGCTCACGATGTGGGGAGCGTCAGGCATGTCCTGGTCCTTCAGTGGCCCGCGGTGGCATGGGTTTTCGGCCGTATGCCTCCAGCATCACCGCGACTCGGCGTGCCGCAATCCGGCCGAAGGCCGCCCGATCCGGGACCGGGCCGGTATGTCGCGGCGGCTCCCGGACGGTGCGACGGTATTGACAGGTGGAGCTTTGGGCAGCCGGACGAAGAAGGCGGTGGCGGCGATGGAACTCCCGCTGATCGTGGGCGTCGACGGATCGGACTCCAGTTTGCTGGCCGTCGACTGGGCGGTGGACGAGGCGGCCCGGCACGGTGTGCCGCTGCGCCTGGTGCACGGCTCCCTCTGGGAGCGTTACGAAGGAGCCCAACCGTCCTTCACGACCGACCGTCCCGCTGAGGAGGTCATGGCGCAGCACATCATCTCCTCCTGCCTGGAACGGGCTCGGCTTCGCAACCCCGAGGTCAAGGCGTCGGGCGAGGCACTGCCCGACGATGCCGTGTCCGTGCTGCTGGGTGCGGGACCTGAGGCGTTCGCCCTGGTCACCGGTTCTCGTGGGCGTGGCGACATCGTCGGGATGCTGCTGGGGTCGGTCAGCCTCGCGGTCGCGGCTCGCGCCGAGTGCCCGGTCATCGTTGTCCGCGGCGCGGAACGGAACCGCCGTGGGGCGGCCGGCCGGGTGGTGGTGGGGGTCGCGGACGCGAGCGCCGACGCGGGAACCGTACGGTTCGCCGTCCACGAGGCCGAGGCGCGCGGCTGCGCCCTGGCGGCCGTACGGGCCTGGCGCAACCCGGCCCACGAGCCCGTGGACCACATGCTGATCGCGGACGACGCGGCCCGGCTGCGCGAGGAGCGAGCCTCGACCGGCCTCGACGAGGCACTGCGCGAGGCCGTTCACGAGCACCCTCGGGTCGATGTCGACCGCAGGCCGGTCGAAGGCCCTGCCCACCGCGTTCTGCTGGAGGCATCGGCCGAGGCCGACCTGGTTGTCGTCGGCGCCGCGCGCCGGCACGGCCACTTCGGCCTGCAGCTCGGCAGAACCGCTCACGCCCTGCTGCACCACTCGGAGTGCCCGGTCGCCGTCGTCCCCCGGCCTTTCTGAGGCCCGGCCCTCGAGCCTGCAACGGCTCCGGAGGAGAGGTGAGGGCGGCGGATGTCGGACTGGACGTGGGAATGGACCGGCTACGCCCCCGCAGCCGAGCGGTTGCGTGAATCGCTGTGCACGCTCGGAAACGGCTACTTCGCCACGCGGGGCGCGGTCCCCGAATGCCGGGCAGGCCTCGTGCACTATCCGGGAACCTACGTTGCCGGCTGCTACAACCGCCTGGAGTCGGCTGCGGCGGGGCGGCAGGTGGTGAACGAGGATCTCGTCAACCTCCCGAACTGGCTGCCGCTCCGGTTCCGTCTGCGCCGCGCCGCGGGAGCCTGGGGGCCATGGTTCTCCCCGGACACGCATGTCCTCCTGGACCACCGGCACACCCTGCATCTACGCCGCGCCACCCTCACCCGCGCCTTCCGTCTCCGGAGCGACACGGCGGGCGTACTGGGCGTCGAGCAGACCCGCCTGGTGCACATGGGGGACCCTCACCTGGGCGCTCTGCGGACGACCTTCACCGCCGAGGACTGGTCGGGAGAGATCGAGATCGAGTCCTCTCTCGACGGGGAGGTGATCAACGGCAATGTTCACCGTTACCGCTCCCTCAACCGCCACCATGTGACCCTTGTGCGGACCGGGGCTCTGGAGCCGCACACGGTCTGGCTGAGCTGCCGGACCAGCACATCGGACATCGCTGTCGCCATGGCCGCGCGAACGACGGTCGCGGGCGGCCCGGCTCCGGTCTCGTCGGATCTTCGTCCGGGCCGCCATCGTGCCGTCCACCGCCTGGTGGTTTCGATCGCTCCCGATCGGCCCGTCACCGTGGAGAAGACCGTGGCGCTGCACATCTCGCGCGACACAGCGATCAGCGATCCGCTGGGCGCAGCGGTCGACCGGGTGTCCACGGCGGCGGACTTCCCGCACCTGTTCGACTCCCACGTCGCCGCGTGGGAGCGGTTGTGGCGACGTGCGGACATACAGGTGCCCGGCGAAGCCGGTCGAGTCCTGCGCCTCCACCTCTTCCACGTTCTGCAGACGCTGTCACCGCACACCGCGGACCTGGACGTGGGCGTCCCGGCGCGGGGGCTGCACGGCGAGGCCTACCGCGGCCATGTCTTCTGGGACGAGCTCTTCGTCCTGCCGTACCTCAACCTGCACTTCCCGGAGGTCTCCCGGGGGCTGCTGAACTACCGCTACCGGCGCCTGCCACGGGCCTGCCGGGCGGCGGCGGCGATCGGCCGGGCCGGGGCCATGTATCCCTGGCAGAGCGGCAGCGACGGCCGCGAGGAGAGCCAGGAGTGGCACCTCAATCCCCGCTCAGGGCACTGGCTGCCCGACCACTCCCGGTTGCAGCACCATGTGGGCTCGGCGATCGCCTACAACGTGTGGCAGTACTGCGAGGCCACCGGTGACACGGAGTATCTGCACACCAAGGGCGCGGAGATGCTGCTGCAGATCGCCCGCTTCTGGGCGGGCCTCGCCGTCTTCGACCGCGACCTGGAACGCTATCGAATCCGCGGTGTGGTCGGCCCTGACGAATATCACGACAGCTATCCCGGTGCCGCCGTGCCGGGGCTGGACGACAACACGTACACCAATGTCACCGCCGCCTGGGTCCTCACCCGCGCCTTGGAGCTCCTGCGGCGCCTTCCCGTGTGGCGCCGCGAGGAACTGTTCGAACGCGTCCGGCTGGAAAGTGCTGAGCTCCCTGAGTGGGAGGAGATCTCCCGTGGTTTGCGAGTCCCGTTCCACGAGGGCGTCATCAGCCAGTTCGAGGGATACGGCGGCCTCGAAGAGCTCGACTGGGACGCCTATCGCACGCGCTACGGCAGCATCCGGCGGCTGGACCGGATCCTCGAGGCCGAGGGCGACACGGTCAATCGCTACAAGGCGTCCAAGCAAGCCGACGTCCTCATGCTCGGCTACCTGTTCTCGCCCGCGGAGTTGCGGCAGCTGTTCCTGCGCCTCGGATACGACCTGGACGACGAGGTCTGGCGCAGAACCGTCGACTACTACCTGCGGCGCACCAGCCACGGCTCCACACTCAGCGGGCTCGTCCACGGCCTGGTCCTCGCCAGGGCCAGACGAGGCGAGGCGTGGCAGTACGTCCAAGAGGCCCTGGAAGCGGACGTCGCCGACATCCAGGGCGGGACGACCGGTGAGGGCATCCACCTCGGAGCCATGGCGGGAACGCTCGACCTGGTGCAGCGCGGCCTGACGGGGCTGGAGCCACGCGGGGACGCGCTGTGGCTGGATCCGGTGCCTCTTCCTCCCCTGTCGGAGTACGGGTTCTCGCTGCGCTATCGCGGCCACTGGGGGGTTGGCGTACGACGCCGCAGCACGCAGTTGGAGATAGGTGTGCCTGTCTCCGAGGAGACACCGATCCGCGTGGTGCTGGCCGACCGGGCCGTGACCATCGCACCCGGGGAGACGTGCACGCTCGTACTGCCGGAGAGTTGATCCGTATCCCGCCCCGGCTTGCCAGGGCTCGGTCGCGAAGATCTCGACCTCTCGCCATGATGAGAAGAGAAGTGCCGATTCATGTCGGTTCTGGCGGCGGTGGCGGTGAGCCTCGAGTGCGCGGATGCATCGACTTCGATGCCCGTCCTCGTCGTCGTCCGAGGCTTCGCGCCGCACCCGCCCCGGGAGAGGAAAGGCATGCTTGAAAGAGCCCAGGACACACCCGCAGGGGTCGACGCCGTCAAAGCGATCGGCACGGTGTCGAAGGACGACTACGAAGCGGTGATCGAGCCACTCGTCGACGAAGCGCGCCGCGAGGGGCGCCCCATCCGACTCCTGTACGAATGCGGCCCGGAATTCCGGTCGTTCACCCCGGCAGCCGGGTGGGAGGACCTCAAGGTCGGCCTCGGCGCCATGCGGCTGTTCGAGGGATGCGCCGTCGTCACCGACATCGGCTGGATCCGGGAGTCGACCCGGCTCGCGAGGTTCCTGATGCCTTGTCCGGTGCGCGTCTTCGGCAACCAGGATCGCGAGGAGGCCCTGGACTGGCTTGTCTCACTGCCTGAAGGCCCTGGCGTGTCCCACCAGCTTCTGCCCGAGTCCGAGGTGCTCATGGTCGAGGTCGAACAGCCCCTGCGTGTGCAGGACTTCGACGCACTGGCGCAGACCGCCGACAGTTGGCTCGAAACCCACGATGCACTGGCCGGTGTCGTGGTGCACGCTCGCGACTTTCCTGGCTGGGAGAACATCGGGAGCCTGCTCAGACACGTGCGTTTCGTCCGTGATCACCATCGTAGGGTCAGGAGGGTCGCGCTGGCTGCGGACAGCAGGCTGGCCGGACTCGCGCCTCCTTTGGCGAACCACTTCGTCGAGGCCGAAGTGCGGCGGTTCGGATACGACGAACTCGACGACGCCGTCGCCTGGGCCTCGAGCCCACCAGACCGCACCCCTGCCGACGCGGGCTGATACGACAGGGGTGCTCGATGGCGCCCCCCCATGATCTCGGCGCGATCACCGGTGCGGAGAGCCCCCGCGCGTCAGCGGGCCGTTGTCCTTGATCCGCTCAACCACCGCAGGAGCTGACGGGCGAGCTCGCGGACCGACGCCACCACGTTGGCGGCAGCGCGGGCAGACGCCCACCAGCAGGTCACGGATCCGCACGAGCCGGGCGGCTCAGGGCCGGCCGTCGTGGCGCAGCCCGCTACGGCTGCTGGGCGATGTCGAGAACCTCACGGACCGGACGGCGCGGGGTGCTGGGCCCCTGAGGTCCGTAGCCCAGGCGCAGCACCATCTGGACGTGGCCCGTCCCCACCACCGGATCGCGAGCCAGCAGACGAAGATCCCGGCTCTCCAGGGCATGCGACGTCAGCGAGGTGGCAAGTCCGGCCATGGTCGCCTCCAGCAGGACCCGCTCCATCGCCTGGCCGGCGCGCAGCCAGTCGTCGGCCGCGTCGCCCGGCGTGCTCAGCAGTGCCAGGTGAGGATGTTTCTCGAAGACGGTGGCGCCGCGGTCGGCCACCGGCCGGCGACCGGCGAAGTCACGCAGCGGGACCCTGCCGTCCCTCATTCGAGGCCCGAACGCGTACTCGGGAACGCCGTCAGTGGCGATGTCGGCCTCCGGACCGAGCCGGGTCCAGCGGCGCAGTTCCGCCGCACCCTCGGGATCCAGAGTGTCACGGCTCTCCGCGTCACGGACCAGCTCGAGCACCGTTTCCAGGTGCCAGGGCCCGGGGAACTGCAACTCGGCGCCCTCCCGGACGGCCGCCGCCCGCAACGCGGCCCGTACGTCCTCGGGGATGTCCTTCTCCTCGAAGGGATATCTGCTGGTGTGCCGCTGGGCGATCGCGGGGCTCAGGCGCGCGAGGTCCTCCTCGTGCGGCGCGGCCACATGCGCCGCGCCCAGATCGGCACGGGCGAGCAGCAGCGGTTCCGCGGGCTCCGGCAGCAGACGGACCGCTGGGGAGAACCCGGCATGCGCCGCGGCCACGCGCAAGTTGAACAGCGCCGCCCCACAGCCGATGTGCAGCGCCCGGTTGTCGGGATCGGACTTGGGCATCGCGCGGTCCAGGTCGGCGAAGAGGAGGAGGGAACCGTCGCTCGTCACGAAGCGGAACCGCCACGGCTGCGCATTGTGCATGGACGGCGCGGCCACGGCTGCTGCGACAATCTCCGCCACCGCCTTCGCATCCACCTGCCCTGTGTTCATCGCTCCCTCCTCACGCACCACGCGGTCACCGGATCGCCGGATCACCGGCCCGGTTCCAGTATCCGCCCGTCGGCCTCGGACATCCCTGCGCAATTCACGTACAGAACGCGCATGAGGCACCGCTCTGTGTAATCGGCCTGGTCCTGGATATCAAGCCCGGATCGTGGGGTCGACCGTCCGGCCGGATGGATCGGGCCCCGCATCGCATTTGGCCGGTAACCGATCCAAACAGGAGGTGCCACGCGGCTCTCTCGCACCGAACGCCCGTGCCGATCAGCCCTCGAGAGGGACCAACGGCACCTGGGAACACGGGACTCGACCGGACGAGAGTTGGAACATGAGCGGTGCCGGTCCGCACGGTGCTGCTCCGTCCACACGCCGCAGGACAGTCCTGGCGGCACTCGTCAACGGAGGCGCACACCATGACCAGTCACGACGTCGGCACCGAGGCCGCGGCCAGCGAGAGGACGCCGTCCGACATCGCCGTTGCCGTCGACCGGTTGGTCACCAACGGGCTCAAGGCGCTGTCCGACTACGAGGCCCTCACGCAGGAACAGGTCGACCACATCGTCAAGAAGGCGTCGGTCGCCGCTCTGGACCAGCACACGGGCCTGGCCCGGCTCGCCATCGAGGAGACGGGGCGCGGCGTCTTCGAGGACAAGGCCGCCAAGAACATGTTCGCCTGTGAGCACGTCACGCACAGCATGGGCCCCATGAAGACGGTGGGCGTCATCGCCCGCGACGACATCGAGGACATGATCGAGGTCGCCGAGCCGGTCGGCGTGGTGTGCGCCATCACGCCCGTCACCAACCCGACCTCCACCACGATCTTCAAGGCACTGATGGCGCTGAAGACGCGTAACCCGGTCGTCTTCGCCTTCCATCCCTCGGCCCAGCGGTGCAGCACGGAAGCCGCCCGGATCGTATGGAAGGCAGCCGTCGCCGCCGGCGCTCCGGAGCACTGCATCCAGTGGATCGAGACCCCGTCCGTGGAAGCGACGGGCGTTCTGATGCGCCACCCCGGCATCTCGCTGATTCTCGCCACCGGCGGCAACGCCATGGTCAAGGCGGCCTACTCGGCCGGCAAGCCCGCCCTGGGAGTCGGCGCCGGCAACGTTCCCGCCTATGTGCACAAGAGCGCCAAGCTGCGCCGGGCCGTCAACGACCTGGTCCTGTCCAAGTCCTTCGACAACGGCATGATCTGCGCCTCCGAACAGGCCGTCGTCCTGGACGACGAGATCTACGACGCGGCCCTTGCCGAGTTCCGCACCCTGCACGCGCATCTGGCGACCGCCGAGGAGAAGGCCGCACTGGAGGCCTTCCTGTTCCCGACCGGCAAAGCAGCGGGCACAGGCTGCGAGCCGAAGGTCAACGCCGCGGCCGTCGGCCAGAGCCCGGCCTGGATCGCCGAGCACGCCGGCTTCACCGTGCCCGCCGACACCTCGCTCATCCTGGTCGAAGCGGAACGCGTCGGCCCGGAAGAGCCGTTGACCCGTGAGAAGCTCTGCCCGGTCCTGGCCGTGCTTCGCGCCGACTCGACGGAGCACGGTTTCGACCTCGCCGCCGACATGGTCGCCTTCCACGGGCAGGGACACAGCGCCGTCATCCACACCGAGGACCGTGCACTGGCGGAGGCCTACGGCAGGCGCATGAAGACCGTGCGGATCATCGTCAACTCCCCTTCCTCGCAAGGCGCCATCGGCGGCATCTACAACAGCCTGCTGCCCTCCCTCACCCTGGGCTGCGGTTCATGGGGCAGCACCTCGGTCTCCAACAACGTCTCCGCCGCCCAACTGCTCAACGTCAAGAGGGTCTCGGTGCGCCGCAACAACCTCCAGTGGTTCAAGGTCCCGCCGAAGATCTACTTCGAGCCGCAGGCCATCCGCTACCTGGGCTCCATGCCGGACGTGCATCGCGTCACCATCGTCACCGACGCCACCATGACCCGCCTCGGCTTCGTCGACCGCGTCTCGCGCGTCCTGCAGCGGCGGCACGAGCCGGTGACCGTCCAGATCATCGACAATGTCGAACCCGAGCCGAGCATCGACTCCGTCCGGCGCGGCGCACGCCTCATGCACGACTTCCGCCCGGACACCATCATCGCCCTCGGCGGCGGCTCCCCGATGGACGCGGCCAAGGTGATGTGGCTGCTCTACGAACACCCGGACGTCGACTTCGCCGACATGCGCCACAAGTTCTCCGACATCCGCAAGCGCGCCTTCCGCTTCCCGGTCCTCGGCGAGCTGGCGCGCCTGGTCTGCATCCCCACCACCTCCGGCACCGGGGCCGAGGTCACGCCCTTCGCGGTGATCTCCGACCCCGTCACCGGTAAGAAGTACCCCCTGGCCGACTACGCGCTGACCCCCAGCGTCGCCATCATCGACCCCCTGCTCACCACCGAACTCCCCCCGGCCCTGGCCGCGGACAGCGGCTTCGACGCCCTCACCCACGCCATCGAGGCGTACGTGTCCGTCTACGCCTGCGACTTCACCGACGGCCTCGCCCTGCACGCCATCCGGCTCATCTTCGACAACATTGAGGCAGCCGTGTGCGACCGCACCCAACGCTTCGACGCACAGGAGAAGATGCACAACGCCGGCACCATCGCGGGCATGGCCTTCGGCAATGCCTTCCTTGGCATCGTCCACGCCATGTCCCACACCCTCGGCGCCACCTTCCACATCGCGCACGGCCGTACCAACGCCGTCCTGCTGCCCCACGTCATCCGCTACAACGGCACTACGCCCACCAAGCTCACCGGCTGGCCCAAGTACGAGAACTATCGTGCCCCGGAACGTTTCCAGGACATCGCCCGCGCCCTCGCGCTGCCCGCCGACACCCCGGCGGAAGGCGTCGAGTCGCTCGCGTCGGCGGTGGAGCACCTGCGCGACGCGGTGGGCATCGAGCCGTCGTTCCAGGACCTCGGTGTCGAGGAGCGCGCCTTCCTGGCCTCGCTGCCCCAACAGGCCATGAACGCCTACGAGGACCAGTGCGCACCGGCCAACCCGCGTATGCCCATGCTCGACGACATGCAGGACCTCATGCGCGCGGCCTACTACGGAACCACGCACGGTCGATCCGGCACGGACAAGGACAGCAAGCACGGTGCGGGACCCCGGCCCCGCGGGCGCCACTGACGGGCTCGCAGACCATCCCGCGCCGGGCAGTCGGCACCCTGCTGTTCGACCATGTTCTGGCCGGCGCGGGATGGTTGCGAAGACCGAGGTGGTCGTCATGAACAGCAGAACGCCGGCCTCGCATACCTGTCGGCGGGGCGCCATCGTGCCGGCCGCGTGCTGCGTGCTCTTTGCGCCGCTTCTCTCCCCCGGCGCCCGGGACACGGACAGTGGTGCGTCCGCACCGGACACGTCGTCGCCACGGCCCGGACAGTGCGCGTGCGGATCGGGGAACCCCGGGTGGGACCGACGCGGATCGCCACGGCCGTGTACCTCCCGCACGGAGACCGCGTCTCGCCCACGGCGCGCAACGTGACCGCCGCGGTCACGGCCACGGGGTGCCGTCCGCACCATGTCGGCCGGCGCCCCACGCTCAGGTCGTCTTCATCGTGGGCCGCCCCGCAAGGCGGGCGTACCGACCCGCTCTGCTCACGGCGTACTTCATGTCGCCCAGGGACGGCCGGGTCGTGATCGCCGACACCGTGCGTTGGCGTGGACCACTGAGCGCGGGCACGCACGCTCCGGCGCCCCTGTGGAGAACGCGTCCGAGGTCTCGAGCGCGTCCGTCACCGGGCGCCGGAGCGGCGGGCACACGCATGACTCAGGGGCGCATCATGCGTGGGGCACCACGGCCACGGGGCAGTCGACGTGATGGATCGCGGCGTGCGTGGTGGGCCCGGTGCGCGGCCCGATGGGACGCTCGGCGAGACGGTGGCCCACGACGAGCAGGCTCGCCCCGGTCGCGGCGCGCACCAGAACGTTCGTGGGCTTGTCCTGCGCCACGGTCTCGAGGACCTCCACCTCCGGGTACTTGTCACGCCACACCTGCAGCACGGCCTTGAGGAAGCCCAGCCATTCGTCGGGCCGCCGGGGATCGTCCACCAGGGCGATGTCGCCGGCTCCGAGGCCGAGCGGACCGGGCGGGTGCCAGGCGTGGACGGCGCGCAGCCGGGCATTCCGGAGCCGGGCCGCCTCGAAGGCGAACTCGATGACTTCGTCGCAGGGCTCGCCGACGTCGACGCCGAGCACCACATCCCGGTAACCGGTGCTGGTCGAAGCGGTCCCGTCGTCCGCCGGGAGGTGCTCGTCCGAGGCCTCCTCACCCCCTCGTACCAGGACGACGGGCCGCGACGCGCCCGCGACCACACCGAGGGCGACCGAAGCGACGAGGAAACCGGTGAAGCCGCTGAGCCCGCGCGAACCCAGGACCAGCAGATCGGCCTCGTCGGCCGCTTTCAGCAGAGCCGCGATCGCCGGGCCGTCGGCCTGCTCGCCGGACACGTGGACACCGGGATACGCGGCGCACACGCGGTCCTCCGCCTCCCGCAGGACGCGCCCCGCGAGGTGTCGCTGCGCGGCGTTGTCGATCTCCTTTCCGTCGCGGCTCGGGTGCCAGGGCCAAGCGTGCACCAGACGGAGCGGCCGCTCGCGGCGTACGGCCTCGCGGGCCGCCCACTGCGCGGCGGCGAGGCTCTCGGCCGATCCGTCCACTCCGACGACGACAGGCGGAAGCATGATGACACCTCCAGGTGTTGGGGACTCTTCCCGCTATCAGCCTCGTGCCGTGGCCACCTGTCCGGGAGGGGCCGCCGGGGGCCTGCCCGGGGGCCGTTGGGCCCTCGTCCCGGGTCGCGCGCAGTGCACTTGACGAGCCGGGGAAGCGGGCCACTCGGCCCGCTGCCGTGCCCGCTCAGCCCATACCTGTGCGGCGACCGAGGCGGGAGGCTGAACACGAAGCTCCGCACAGGGAGTTCACGATGACCGTTCGAGCACTGAAGGAGACCCAGACATGAAGCCCACGAGGATCGGCGCACTCATGGTC
>NZ_JBHYKH010000154.1:0-17582 GCF_042741275.1 Streptomyces sp. NPDC058964 | reverse complement strand
CGGGGCCCCACCCCGCCACCCCCCCCCCCCCCCGCCCCAGACCACCGCGGGGGCCCCGCGGCAGGGCGGGAAAAGGCGCGGGAAAGGGCCCGGGAAGGCGTCCGTATGGGCGGCAGCCGCGCCAGGGCGGGCCTGGCGTACCTCACGGACCGGATCATCGAGATCGCCCCGCGAATCCCCGTACGGGACCTCGCCACCCTGCGCAGACAGTTTCCGGGCCTCGGTCCCGAGGAGCTCGCGGACAAACTCGTGGCCGGTGCGGCCCACGGGACCTCGACGGTCGGGGCCGGCGTCGGGGCGGCGGCGATGCTGCCGGTGCCGCCCGCCATGCCGACCGAGCTGGCCGCGGAGATCACCGGCGTCGCGGCGATCGAGCTGAAGCTGATCGCCGAGCTGCACGAGGTCTACGGCGTACGGCCGCCGGGCAGCCTCAAGGCCCGCAGTACCGCGTATCTGTCCTCCTGGTCGGGGGAGCGCGGGATCGAAGTGATGAGGCCGTCGACGTACGACCGCGCCCTCGGCAGCCAGATGAAGCGCGAGCTGCGCCAGCAGATCATGAAGCGGATGGTCCGCGACCTGCCCAACCTGATGCCGTTCATGGTCGGCGCGGCGGTCGGGGCCGTGATGAACCGCCGGGACACCAAGAAACTCGCGGCACGGATCCGTTCCGACCTCCGCAAGATCCAGGTCCCTTGGGATGCCCTGACCGAACTGCCTCCGCTGGAGCCGCCGGCTGAGCCTCTGACGTTGGGGGACATCGCCAAGGAACTCGAGCGCTGACGGATCGCCCCGCGGATGCCGGGCAGGCAGCCCGCGCGACTCATCCGAACGGGCGAGCTTTCGGGCCGCTCGCACACTCATCTGGGGCGGGAGTGTCCATTGCGGGGCGCCCGGCGGCCGTGACGTGGACGAGTGGCGCTGTGCGGCGGTGGCAACCGGCCCCCGCGGAGGTTTTCCAGGATCGGGTCCGACCGGGCGGCGCGCTGCCCTCAAGGGGCCCCAGCGCTGCCGTGAGGGGCTTTCTGCGCTGCCCCGACCCGCCCCGCCCCAGGGGGCTCCGCGCCGCCGTAGAGCGCCGCTCGAGGCCGCCGTGTCGGTACGTCGCGAGCGCGTGACCGCGGGGTCACGGCGAGGGGTCTTCGGGCGTTCGGCCGCGCCGCGGGTGCCCAGCCTTGTCGTAGCGGGGGTCGGGGTCAGCCGTGTCGGAGTTCGGCGGGTGCGTGACCGTCGCGGGTTGCGCTGCGACCGCCCCCGAGGGGACTTCGCGCGCCCCGCCCTCCCGCAGGAGCTCGGCGCAGGCGCAGCGGGTCGCTCAGGGACGCCGTGGGGGCCCCGTCCGCCACCGGCAACATGAGGCCTCGTGCGCCCCGTCCGGCCCCGTCGCGCATCAACGGCGGCCGCACCTCCGGAGAATCCGGGGCCCGGGCCGGGCCCGTCAGGCCGTCGTCGCTCCCCGTGCCGCCTCGATCGCCGCGGCCAGCTTCTCCGGCTCTCGCGTCGACAGGTAGAGGTACGGCGTGGGGTCGTCCGGGTCGGTGACCTCGACGCGCAGTGCCCTGGGGATGTACGCGCGGAGGAGGAGGAAGGCACGGGTGTCGGCCTTGTAGGTGCGCCAGGCGCGGGCCTCCTCCGGGTCCAGGATCTCCGAACCGCCCAGGGCCGACACGGGGATCTTGGCCTCGCCCGCGATCAGGGAGTCACCCACGACGCGGATGCGGATCGAGCCGTAGGAACTGGCGACCACCGCCGCGGCCGCCGTGCCGCCCACCAGGCCGCCCAGCAGCGGCAGGGTGCCGAACGGGAGCAGGATCAGGGCGAAGGAGACCCCGACCAGGAAGCTGATCAGCCACCAGGAGCGGGGGGCGGTGAGGCGTTCTTCGTAGGGGGTGGCGGAGGGCTGCATGGAGCCAAGCTTGGCACGGTGTCCGGATACCGCCGACGCGCGGGTAAGGTCTGCGCCTGTGAGTGGTAGTTCCGCAGCTCTTAAGCCTCCCGCCGATGCCGTGAAACCCGCGCGGCACCCCGACGCTCCCGCGCCCGGTGAGCTTCTCGGTGCGCACTACGAGCACTGTTTCGGGTGCGGCCACGAGCAGCCGCACGGGCTGCACCTGGAGGCGCGGGCCGGTGAGGGCGTCTCCCTCACGGCCGAGTTCACCGTGCAGCCCGCCCACCAGGGTGCCCCCGGTCTCGCGCACGGCGGCGTGCTGGCCACCGCCCTGGACGAGACGCTCGGTTCGCTCAACGGGCTGCTGCGGACCATCGCCGTCACCGGCCGGCTGGAGACGGACTTCGTGCGGCCGGTGCCGGTGGGGACGACCCTGCACCTGGAGGCCGAGGTGATCGCCGTCGCCGGGCGGAAGATCTACTCGACCGCCACCGGACGGATCGACAGCCCCGTCGGCCCCGTCGCCGTCCGTGCCGACGCCCTCTTCATCGAGGTCGAGGTCGAGCACTTCGTCAACAACGGCCGCAGGGAGGAGATCCAGGCGGCCATGAGCGACCCGGACCAGATCCGGCGCGCCCGTGCCTTCGAGGTGAACCCGTGAGCCCCGTGAACCCCCTGGACGTACTGATCCGCCGTGTCGACCCCGACGTACCGCTTCCGGCGTACGAGCACCCCGGTGACGCGGGAGCCGACCTGCGGACGACGCAGGCGTGCGAGCTGAAGCCGGGGGAGCGGGCCGTACTGCCCACGGGAGTGTCGATCGCCCTCCCGGAGGGGTACGCGGCCTTCGTGCACCCCCGATCCGGTCTCGCCGCCCGCTGCGGTGTCGCCCTCGTGAATGCCCCGGGGACGGTTGATGCCGGGTACCGTGGGGAGATCAAGGTGATCGTGGTGAATCTCGACCCGCGCGAGGCTGTGCGGTTCGAGCGCTTCGACCGGATTGCCCAACTGGTCGTCCAGCAGGTCGAGAGGGTCCGCTTCCAGGAGGTCGCGGAACTTCCCGGCTCGGCGCGGGCCGAGGGGGGCTTCGGGTCCACCGGCGGTCATGCCGCGGTGGGCGACGTGAGCGGCACAAGCGGTCAGGCCGCCGAAGGCGGTCGGACGGGTGGGAATCGATACGCTTCGGTCGTATCCGACCGGGAAGGACAGTGACGTGTTCGGACGTCGCAAGAAGAAGGGTGCCGCCGAGGACGCGGCCGGCGAGGCCGAGCAGGTCGTCGACAGCGTCGACACCGAGGCGGACGAGGAAGAGGGCGAGCGCGAGCGCGTTCGCCTCGAGCCGGCGCCCCGGCCCGACGGGCCGTGGGACGACACCGAGGTGCGCGAGCCGGGCGAGGGCCGGGTGGACCTCGGCGGTCTGTTCGTGCCGGGTGTGGACGGCATGGAGCTGCGGGTGGAGGTCGCGGGCGACGCGATCGTCGCGGCGACGGTCGTACTGCGCGACAGCGCCATCCAGCTGCAGGCCTTCGCCGCGCCCAAGCGCGAGGGCATCTGGGGCGAGGTGCGCGAGGAGATCGGCTCCGGCATCACCCAGCAGGGCGGCATCGTCGACGAGGTCGAGGGTCCGCTGGGCTGGGAGCTGCGGGCCCAGGTGCCGGTACAGCTGCCGGACGGCACCGGGGGCTTCCAGGTCGTGCGGTTCGTCGGTGTGGACGGCCCGCGCTGGTTCCTGCGTGGTGTGATCTCGGGCCAGGGAGCGGTCCAGCCGCAGGCGGCCGGTCTGCTGGAGCAGATCTTCCGCGACACGGTCGTGGTCCGCGGCGAGGGCCCGATGGCGCCCCGCGACCCGATCGTCCTCAAGCTGCCGAACGACGCCCAGATGGTCCCCGAGGGCGTCCAGCAGGAGGAGTCCTCGCGCTTCTCCGGCGGCATGGGCCAGCTGCAGCGCGGTCCGGAGATCACCGAGGTGCGCTGAGCACTCCGCTCGGCCGAGCGGTTCAAGGGCCGTACCCCAGTCAGGGGTACGGCCCTTTCGCGTGCGCGACCCCTTGACGGGCGAATGGTCTGTACCTACGTTCCGGCCAACGCCTGTTCACAAAGGCGCTCCATGTTCACGTACAAGAACGGAGTCGCTATGCGTCGCACCGCGCTCCCCGCGTGCGTCACCACCCTCGTCCTCGGTGTCCTCGCGGCC
The DNA here is from genome assembly GCF_042741275.1 of Streptomyces sp. NPDC058964. NCBI lineage: Bacteria > Bacillati > Actinomycetota > Actinomycetes > Kitasatosporales > Streptomycetaceae > Streptomyces > Streptomyces sp. NPDC058964. Next base: position 13,503 of record NZ_JBHYKH010000154.1, on the reverse strand, counting down.
CCCACAGCCCACCGCGCCGACGCCGCCCCCACCGCCTTCGTCCACCCCGGAGTCAGCGTCTCGCAGGGGCAGCTGGACTTCGCCCGCAGCAAGGTCCTGGCCGGCGTCCAGCCCTGGAAGGGCGCCTACGACCAGATGCTGACCGGCAAGTACGCCGACCTGAACCGCACCCCGAAGCCCCGCGCCACCGTCGAGTGCGGTTCGTACTCCGACCCGAACCACGGCTGCACCGACGAGCGCGAGGACGCCATGGCCGCCTACACCGACGCCCTCGCCTGGTACATCACCCGGGACGCCCGCTACGCCCAGAAGGCCATCCAGATCATGGACGCCTGGTCGGCCACGATCACCGGCCACACCAACAGCAACGCGCCCCTGCAGACCGGCTGGGCGGGCTCCTCCTGGCCCAGGGCGGCCGAGATCATCAAGTACACGTACACCGGCGGCTGGGCGAACTCAGGCCGCTTCGCGACCATGCTCCGCAACGTCTACCTGCCGGTCGTCATCAAGGGCTCCAACTCGAACGGCAACTGGGAACTGTCGATGACGGAGGCCGCCGTCGGCATCTCCGTCTTCCTCGACGACAAGGCGTCCTACGACACGGCCATGGCGAAGTTCCGCACGCGCACGGCCGCGTACGTCTACCTGACCTCGGACGGCTCCGTGCCGAAGACCGTGCCGAGCCAGCACCTCGACACCACCGCCAAGATCGTCTCCTACTGGCAGGGCCAGTCCACCTTCGTCACCGGGCTCACCCAGGAGACCTGCCGGGACTTCACGCACACCGGATACGGCATCTCCGCGATCTCGCACGTGGCCGAGACCAGCCGGATCCAGGGCCAGGACCTGTACGGCACCGACGTCGGCGAGCGGCTGCGGCAGGCGCTGGGCTTCCAGGCCAAGTACCAGCTCGGTGCGGCCGTCCCCGGCTGGCTGTGCGGCGGCTCCCTCAGCCTCGGGCTCGGACCCGTCACCGAGGTCGGCTACAACGCCCTGCACAACCGCCTCGGCATCGCCATGACCAACACTCGGACGCTCACCATGAACAACCGCCCGGCAGGCAGCAACAACCTCTTCGTCGCCTGGGAGACCCTCACCCACGGTGACAACCCGGCCTGACCCCGACCTGTTGAACGGCCGGGCGCCCGACAGTGATACTGGCGCCCGGTACACGGGGGAGGCTGCATGAGCGACAGCGGAGTGGTCGCCGAGACCATGGTGCGTGTCGAGAACGTCCACAAGTCGTACGGTCACGGAGCCGCCGTCGTGCACGCCCTGCGCGGTGTCTCCTTCGAGGTCCCGCGCGGCGAGCTGGTCGCCCTCAAGGGGCGCTCGGGATCGGGCAAGACCACGCTCCTGAACATCGTCGGCGGCCTCGACACGCCCGACCGGGGGCAGGTCACGGTCGACGGGCGCGACCTGGCGGAACTCGGCGAGAGCGGTCTGCTGGAGCTGCGCCGGGACCGCATCGGCTTCGTCTTCCAGTCCTTCGGGCTCATCCCCATCCTCACCGCCGCCGAGAACGTCGGCGTGCCCCTGAGGCTGCGCAGGGCCGACCCGCGCGAGCGCGAGGAGCGCGTCGAACTGCTGCTCTCCCTCGTCGGCCTGGCCGACCACGCGGCCCAGCGGCCCGGGGAGCTCTCCGGCGGTCAGCAGCAGCGCGTCGCCGTGGCCCGTGCCCTCGCCAACCGGCCCGCGCTCCTTGTCGCCGACGAGCCGACCGGTCAGCTGGACGCCGAGACGGGTCACGCGGTGATGGAGCTGCTGCGGGCCGTTGTCCACAGCGAGCAGGTCACCGCGCTGGTGGCCACGCACGACGCGACCCTGCTGGACCTGGCCGACCGGGTGCTGGAGTTGGGCGACGGCGAGATCGTGGAGCACTGAGTCACGCGGCCGTCGTGCCACATCAGGGTTGCGTCAAAGATGCCCGCTCCTCGACCCCACGTCCCATTCGCCAGGATTGTTGGCCGTAAGGTCGACGCTGCGTAGGCAGCAGTAACCGGAAGACAATGGGGCCATGGCACGCGGCAAGCTTCGGATCTACCTCGGCGCGGCACCGGGTGTGGGCAAGACCTACGCGATGCTGTCCGAGGCGCACCGCCGTATCGAGCGGGGCACCGACTGCGTGGTGGCCTTCGTCGAGCACTACGGCCGTGCGCGCACGGAGGTGATGCTGCACGGCCTGGAACAGGTTCCGCGCAGGGAACTCGAGTACCGGGGCGCCGTCTTCACCGAGATGGACATCGACGCCGTGCTCCGCCGCGCGCCCGCCGTCGCCCTGGTGGACGAACTCGCCCACACCAACATTCCGGGTTCGCGCAACGCCAAGCGCTGGCAGGACGTGGAGGAGCTGCTCGCCGCCGGGATCGACGTGATCTCGACGGTGAACATCCAGCACCTGGAGTCGCTGGGCGACGTGGTGGAGTCGATCACCGGCATCCGGCAGCAGGAGACGGTTCCCGACGAGGTCGTGCGGCGGGCGGACCAGATCGAGCTGGTCGACATGTCGCCCCAGGCGCTGCGGCGGCGGATGGCACACGGCAACATCTACAAGTCCGACAAGGTCGACGCGGCGCTGTCGAACTACTTCCGGCCCGGCAACCTCACCGCCCTGCGCGAACTGGCCCTGCTGTGGGTCGCCGACCGCGTCGACGAGTACCTGAAGCAGTACCGAAGTGAGCACCGGGTCTCCGCGATCTGGGGCTCGCGCGAGCGGATCGTGGTCGGCCTGACCGGAGGTCCCGAGGGGCGCACGCTGATCCGGCGGGCCGCCCGTCTGGCGGAGAAGGGCGCCGGCGGCGAGGTCCTCGCCGTCTACATAGCGCGCAGCGACGGCCTCAGCTCGGCGTCCCCGAAGGAGCTGGCCGTCCAGCGCACCCTCGTCGAGGACCTCGGCGGCACCTTCCATCACGTCGTCGGCGACGACATACCGGTCGCCCTGCTCGACTTCGCTCGCGGCGTCAACGCCACCCAGATCGTCCTCGGCTCCTCCCGGCGCAAGGCGTGGCAGTACGTCTTCGGGCCCGGCGTCGGCGCCACCGTCGCGCGTGAGTCCGGTCCCGACCTGGACGTGCACATCGTCACCCACGGAGAGGTGGCCAAGGGGCGCGGACTGCCGGTGGCCCGGGGCGCACGGCTCGGCCGCGCCCGGATCATCTGGGGCTGGGGCGTCGGGCTGGCGGGCCCCGCCGTCATGGCGGTGCTGCTGGACACCGTGAACCTCGGCCTCGCCAACGACATGCTGCTGTTCCTGACCTTCACGGTCGCGGCGGCACTGCTCGGCGGACTCCTCCCGGCCCTCGCCTCGGCGGCCTTCGGGTCGCTGCTGCTGAACTACTTCTACACGCCGCCACTGCACCGGCTGACGATCGCCGACCCGAAGAACATCGTGGCCATAGTGATCTTCTTCGGGGTCGCGCTGGCGGTGGCCTCCGTGGTGGACCTGGCGGCCCGGCGCACCCATCAGGCGGCCCGCCTGCGCGCCGAGTCGGAGATCCTCTCCTTCCTGGCCGGCAACGTGCTGCGCGGCGAGACCGGCCTGGACGAGCTCCTCGAGCGGGTGCGGGAGACCTTCGGGATGGAGTCGGCGGCCCTGCTGGAACGTGCGGGTGAGGTCGAGCCGTGGACCTGTGCCGGCCGCGCCGGATTCGGGCGCCCGCTGGAGCGGCCGGAGGACGCCGACGTCGACATGCCGGTCGGGGACCACCTGGCGCTCGCGCTGACGGGCCGGGTGCTGCCCGCCGAGGACCGCCGGGTACTGGCCGCCTTCGCCGCGCAGGCCGTCGTCGTGCTGGACCGCACACGCCTCCAGGAGGAGGCCGACCGGGCCCGCGCGCTGGCCGAGGGCAACCGCATCCGCACGGCGCTGCTGGCCGCCGTCAGCCACGACCTGCGTACCCCCCTGGCCGGGATCAAGGCGGCGGTCTCCTCGCTGCGGTCCGACGACGTGGCGTGGTCCGAGGAGGACCGGGCGGAACTCCTCGAGGGCATCGAGGAGGGCGCCGACCGGCTCGACCACCTGGTGGGCAACCTGCTCGACATGTCCCGGCTGCAGACCGGTACGGTCACCCCGATCATCCGCGAGACAGACCTCGACGAGGTCGTCCCCATGGCGCTGGGCGGCGTGCCCGAGGGCAGCGTGGACCTGGACGTCCCCGAGACCTTGCCGATGGTCGCCGTGGACGCCGGGCTCCTGGAGCGCTCGGTGGCCAACCTGGTGGAGAACGCCGTCAAGTACAGCCCGCCCGACCGGACCGTGGTCGTCTCCGCCAGTGCCCTCTCCGACCGGGTCGAGGTGCGGATCGTGGACCAGGGGCCGGGCGTCCCGGACGAGGCCAAGGAGCGCATCTTCGAGCCCTTCCAGCGCTACGGCGACTCTCCGCGCGGCGCGGGCGTCGGCCTCGGTCTGGCGGTCGCGCGCGGCTTCGCCGAGGCGATGGGCGGCACCCTCGACGCCGAGGACACGCCCGGCGGTGGTCTCACCATGGTCCTGAGCCTCCGCGCGACAGGATCAAGTTCCGCACAGCTCACCTCCGCACAACCGGAAAGGCAGGCCCCATGACCCGGGTGCTCGTGGTCGACGACGAGCCGCAGATCGTGCGCGCCCTCGTGATCAACCTCAAGGCCCGCAAGTACGAGGTCGACGCGGCCGCCGACGGCCGGACCGCCCTCGAGCTCGCCGCCTCCCGCCACCCCGACGTGGTGGTGCTGGACCTGGGTCTGCCCGACATGGACGGCGTCGAGGTGATCAAGGGTCTGCGCGGCTGGACCAGGGTGCCGATCCTGGTCCTGTCGGCCCGGCACTCCTCGGACGAGAAGGTCGAGGCGCTCGACGCGGGCGCCGACGACTACGTGACCAAGCCCTTCGGCATGGACGAGCTGCTCGCCCGGCTGCGGGCCGCGGTGCGCCGCGCCGAGCCCGTCGCCGGGGGCGGTGACGACGACGTCCTGGTGGCGACCGAGGGCTTCACCGTCGACCTGGCCGCGAAGAAGGTCAACCGAAACGGCAGGGACGTACGGCTGACCCCCACCGAGTGGCACCTGCTGGAGGTGCTGGTGCGCAACACGGGTCGCCTGGTCAGCCAGAAGCAGCTGCTGCAGGAGGTCTGGGGGCCGTCCTACGGGACGGAGTCGAACTACCTGCGCGTGTACATGGCCCAGCTGCGCCGGAAGCTGGAGGCGGACCCGTCGCACCCCGAGCACTTCATCACCGAACCGGGCATGGGATACCGGTTCGAGAGATGAGCCGTCCCGGTTCGAGCCGAGGGCCCGCGGGTACGTTGCCGTCGGTGCACCCCGGTACGCTTCAGATATGAGTGCTGTTCCTCGTTCCGAAAAGCCGGTGGGCCGGTTCCGCCGCATGCTCGACCGGCTTTCCTCGTCCCAGGAGGACCTGGAGTCCGAGGAACTGCGGGAGGACGCCGACACGGCGGGCTGCATCCGGATCGGTGACTGTCACGACCGACAGATAGTGACGGTAACTGGTACCTTGCGCACGGTCACCCTGCGGCCGCGTGCGGGAGTTCCGGCCCTGGAGGCCGAGCTGTTCGACGGCTCCGCCGCCCTGGACGTGGTGTGGCTCGGCAGGCGCTCCATCGTGGGGATAGAACCGGGACGCAGGCTGATCGCGTCGGGCCGGATCTCGATGAGCCGGGGCCGCCGCGTGCTGTTCAACCCCAAGTACGAACTGAGACCCCTCGGACGGGAGTAGCCCGTGACGTCACTCGACAAGGCGACCGAAGACACCACTCAGCAGGACGATGCCCGGGCGGTGACCGAGGCCGCGCTGTTCGAGGCGTTCGGCGGTGTCCGGGGCATGGTCGAGACGGTCCTGCCCGGCCTGCTGTTCGTCACGATCTTCACGATCAGCAAGGACCTGCACTGGTCCGCCATCGCCGCGCTGGCCGTGTCGCTCGTGCTGGTCGTGGTCCGGCTGGCGATGAAGGACACCGTCAAGCACGCCTTCAGCGGTGTCTTCGGCGTCGCCTTCGGTGTGGTCTTCGCGATGTTCACCGGCAACGCCAAGGACTTCTACCTCCCCGGCATGCTCTACACGCTGGGCCTGGCCCTGGCGTACATCATCACGACCCTCGCCGGCGTCCCCCTGATCGGCCTCATCCTCGGCCCGGTGTTCAAGGAGAACCTCTCCTGGCGCACCCGCAACCCCGGCCGCAAGAAGGCCTACGCCAAGGCCAGTTGGGCCTGGGGGCTGATCCTGCTCGGCAAGTGCGCGATCCTCTTCCCGCTCTATTGGTGGGCGAACACGGCACAGCTCGGCTGGGTCCTGGTCGCCCTGAAGATCCCGCCGTTCCTGCTCGCCGTCTGGCTCACCTGGGTCTTCCTCGCGAAGGCGCCCGCGCCGATCGACGTCTTCGCGGAGATGGAGGCGGAGGAGAAGACCGAGGAGGAGCGCAAGGCGGCACTCGCGGCGGAGCAGGGCGGGACGACCGGCGGACGGCACCGGCGTGAGACGTGATCCGGCACCGGCGTGAGACGTGTCCCGGCACCGGTGTCGACGTACCGGGACCCCTGACGGACCGGTGAGAAAGGGCGCCCTGAACCAATTGGGCGCCCTTTCCGCCGTAACCCGCTGAAACCGTCAGCCCTCTTCCCGCCGCACCGACAGGAGGTCCTCCAGCTGCTCCTCCCGGGCCTGCGCGGCCACGAACAGGAGCTCGTCGCCCGCCTCGAGGGAGTCGTCCTTGGAGGGGGTGAGGACCCGGGTGCCGCGGATGATGGTGACCAGAGAGGTGTCCTCGGGCCACTCGACGTCGCCGACCTGGGTGCCGGCCAGGGCCGACTCCTCCGGGAGGGTCAGCTCGACGAGGTTGGCGTCGCCGTGGCTGAAGCGCAGCAGACGGACCAGATCGCCGACGCTCACCGCCTCCTCGACCAGGGCGGACATCAGACGCGGGGTGGAGACGGCCACGTCGACGCCCCAGGCCTCGTTGAACAGCCACTCGTTCTTGGGGTTGTTCACGCGGGCCACGACGCGCGGGACGCCGTACTCCGTCTTCGCCAGCAGGGAGACGACCAGGTTGACCTTGTCGTCGCCCGTGGCGGCGATCACCACGTTGCAGCGCTGGAGCGCCGCCTCGTCCAGGGACGTGATCTCGCAGGCGTCGGCCAGCAGCCACTCGGCCTGCGGGACGCGCTCGACCGAGATGGCGGTCGGCGCCTTGTCGATGAGCAGGACCTCGTGGCCGTTCTCGAGCAGTTCGCCGGCGATCGAACGGCCGACCGCACCGGCACCGGCAATGGCGACCCTCATCAGTGACCGCCCTCCTCTTCGGGACCCTCGGCGAACGCCGCCTCGACCTTCTCGACGTCGTCCGTCCGCATCATCACGTGCACGAGGTCGCCCTCCTGCAGCACCGTCTGCGAGGTGGGCAGGATCGCCTCGCCGAGGCGGGTGAGGAACGCCACGCGGACGCCCGTCTCCTCCTGCATCTTGCTGATCTTGTGGCCCACCCACTTCGGCGACACGTGCACCTCGGCGAGCTGGACTCCTCCGGTGGGGTCGCGCCACAGCGGCTCCGCCCCGGAGGGCAGCAGACGGCGCAGCATCTGGTCGGCGGTCCAGCGGACCGTCGCCACGGTGGGGATGCCCAGGCGCTGGTAGACCTCCGCGCGGCGGGGGTCGTAGATGCGGGCCGCGACGTTCTCCACGCCGAACATCTCGCGGGCCACGCGCGCGGAGATGATGTTCGAGTTGTCACCGCTGGAGACGGCGGCGAAGGCGCCGGCCTCCTCGATGCCCGCCTCGCGCAGCGTGTCCTGGTCGAAGCCGATGCCGGTGACCCGGCGGCCGCCGAATCCCGGGCCCAGCCGACGGAAGGCCGTGGGGTCCTGGTCGATCACGGCGACCGTGTGGCCCTGCTGTTCCAGGGTCTGGGCAAGAGCGGAGCCCACTCTTCCGCAGCCCATGATGACGATGTGCACGGTCTTACCCCGCACTCCTCGCTAGGCCGCTGACTTGCGTGAACGCAGTGCTCATATCCTTCTCTCGGCTCGCCGGGGCAACGGGTCGGGGGACCTGTTCGTCGGTCCACCAGGCAACATCATGCCGGGGAATCCCCCGTGTGATCCCCTGCGGGTACGGATCGCCACCCGTGTGTGCCCAAGTCCACCGTAACCGCAGGCACTGACAGCCCCGCTCGTGCCTCCATCGAGCCTGCACCGCGCGAGTGACGGCCCCGCGCACGGCACGGCGGCGCCGTCCGCGCACCGCGCCGCGGGCCGGGATCCGGACCGTGCGCCGGGCCCCGGGGGAGACCGGACCGGCCGGTGCCCCGAGTGATGCTGCGCACGCTCAGCAGGGTCAGGATTCCGAGGCCGAGCAGTGCGGCAGCTGCGCCGATGAGCTCTGCCGTCGCGGGCATGGAACCTCCGTGGGTCGGCGAGAGGCGGGGTTTGCCATCTAGGCACGGAGAGCCCGTCGGCCGCGGAATCCGCAGTTCCAGTCGTACGTGATTTCACTCATGAGGCAGATCGTGAGACGTGGGTGGGCGACAACCAGTTCGAAGCTCTACCATGCTCTGTCGTGTCCAAACTGACCGACGTGCCCAAACGGATCCTGATCGGGCGCGCTCTGCGCAGTGACCGGCTGGGAGAAACATTCCTGCCGAAGCGCATCGCACTCCCCGTCTTCGCCTCCGACCCGCTGTCCTCCGTGGCCTACGCCCCGGGAGAGGTGCTGCTGGTCCTGTCCATCGCGGGCGTGTCGGCGTACCACTTCAGCCCCTGGATCGCGGTCGCGGTCGTGGTGCTGATGTTCACCGTCGTCGCCTCCTACCGGCAGAACGTCCACGCCTACCCGAGCGGCGGTGGCGACTACGAGGTGGCCACCACCAACCTCGGCCCCAAGGCCGGCCTCACGGTCGCGAGCGCCCTGCTCGTCGACTACGTCCTGACCGTCGCCGTCTCCATCGCCTCCGGCATCGAGAACCTGGGCTCCGCGGTGCCCTTCGTCGTCGAGCACAAGGTGCTCTGCGCGAGCGCGGTGATCGTGCTGCTGACCCTGATGAACCTGCGCGGCGTCAAGGAGTCGGGCAAGCTCTTCGCGATCCCGACGTACGTGTTCGTCGGCGGCGTGTTCATCATGATCGCCTGGGGTGCCTTCCGCGGCCTGGTCCTCGGCGACACCATGCGCGCCCCGACCGCCGGCTACCACATCAAGGCCGAGCACCAGGGCCTGGCGGGCTTCGCCCTCGTCTTCCTGCTGCTCCGCGCCTTCTCCTCCGGCTGTGCCGCGCTCACCGGCGTCGAGGCGATCTCCAACGGTGTCCCCGCCTTCCGCAAGCCCAAGTCCAAGAACGCGGCGACCACGCTCGCGATGATGGGCCTGCTGGCCGTGACCATGTTCTGCGGCATCATCGCCCTCGCGATGTCGACCAAGGTCCGCATGGCCGAGCACCCGGCCACCGACCTCATCCACAACGGCAGCCCGGTCGGCTCCGGCTACGTCCAGAACCCGGTGATCTCCCAGGTCGCCGAGGCGGTCTTCGGCAAGGGCAGCTTCCTGTTCGTCCTGCTCGCCGCCGCCACCGCGCTGGTGCTGTTCCTGGCGGCGAACACCGCGTACAACGGCTTCCCGCTGCTCGGCTCGATCCTCGCCCAGGACCGCTACCTGCCGCGCCAGCTGCACACCCGCGGCGACCGCCTGGCCTTCTCCAACGGCATCGTGCTGCTGGCCGGCGCGGCGATGCTGCTGGTCTTCATCTACGGCGCCGACTCGACGCGCCTGATCCAGCTCTACATCGTCGGCGTGTTCGTGTCCTTCACGCTCAGCCAGACCGGCATGGTGCGGCACTGGAACCGCCACCTCGCCGTCGAGAAGGACCAGGCGAAGCGCCGCCACATGGTCCGCTCCCGCGCGATCAACGCCTTCGGCGCCTTCTTCACCGGCCTGGTGCTGGTCGTCGTCCTGGTCACGAAGTTCACGCACGGCGCCTGGGTGGCCCTGCTGGGCATGTGCATCTTCTACGCGACGATGACCGCGATCCGCCGCCACTACGACCGGGTCTCCGAGGAGATCGCCGCCCCCGAGGGCCCGAGCGACGACAGCGTGCGGCCGTCCCGCGTCCACTCCGTCGTCCTCATCTCCAAGATCCACCGCCCCACCCTGCGCGCCCTGGCCTACGCCAAGCTGATGCGCTCGGACACCCTGGAGGCGCTCACCGTCAACGTCGACCCGGCGGAGACGAAGGCGCTGCGCGAGGAGTGGGAGCGGCGCGGCATCGACGTACCCCTGAAGGTCCTGGACTCGCCGTACCGCGAGATCACGCGCCCGATCATCGAGTACGTCAAGAGCCTGCGCGCCGAGTCCCCCCGCGACGCGGTCTCGGTGATCATCCCGGAGTACGTGGTCGGCCACTGGTACGAGCACCTGCTGCACAACCAGAGCGCCCTGCGCCTCAAGGGCCGCCTGCTGTTCACGCCGGGCGTCATGGTGACGTCGGTGCCCTACCAGCTGGAGTCCTCCGAGGCGGCGAAGATCCGCGCCCGCAAGCGGCAGGAGTGGAACGCGCCGGGTGCCGTGCGCCGTGGTCCGGCCGAGCAGCGGGCCAAGGAGCCCAGCGGCCGGGACTGAGGGGTGCGGGTGACGACGTAGACTGGTGGGCTGTTGTACGCCACTCGATCTGGAGTCACCCCACCATGCAGGCAGAACCGAAGAAGTCGCAGGTGGGGTCGCTCGTGGGGGCGGAGTACGAGGTCGAGGTCGGCCCCGTCGCCCACGGCGGTCACTGCATCGCCCGCACGTCCGAGGGCCAGGTGCTGTTCGTCCGGCACGCGCTGCCGGGCGAACGCGTCGTGGCCCGGGTGACGGAGGGCGAGGAGGGCGCGCGCTATCTGCGTGCCGACGCGGTCCGGGTGCTGGAGGCCTCCAAGGACCGTGTCGAGGCCCCCTGCCCGTACGCCGGCCCCGGCCGCTGCGGCGGCTGCGACTGGCAGCACGCCAAGCCCGGCGCCCAGCGCCGCCTCAAGGGCGAGGTCATCGCCGAGCAGCTCCGGCGGCTCGCGGGTCTCACACCCGAGGAGGCGGGCTGGGACGGCACGGTGATGCCCGCCGAGGGCGACAAGCTGCCGGCGGGCGAGGTGCCCCGGTGGCGCACCCGCGTGCAGTACGCCGTCGACGCCGAGGGCCACGCGGGCCTGCGCCGCCACCGCTCGCACGAGGTGGAGCGGATCGACCACTGCATGATCGCCGCCGCCGGGGTGACCGAGCTGGGCATCGAGAAGCGTGACTGGTCCGGCATGGAGTCGGTCGAGGCGATCGCGGCGACCGGCTCGCAGGACCGTCAGGTGATCCTGACTCCGAGGCCGGGCGCCCGGTTGCCGATCGTCGAGCTGGACAAGCCCGTGTCGGTGATGCGGGTCGGCGAGAAGGACGGCGGCGTGCACCGCGTCCACGGCCGCCCCTTCGTCCGTGAGCGCGCGGACGGCCGCACCCACCGCGTCGGCAGCGGCGGCTTCTGGCAGGTCCACCCGAAGGCGGCGGACACCCTGGTGACGGCGGTCATGCAGGGCCTGCTCCCGCGCAAGGGCGAGATGGCGCTCGACCTCTACTGCGGCGTCGGCCTCTTCGCCGGCGCGCTCGCGGACCGCCTCGGTGAGAAGGGCGCGGTCCTCGGCATCGAGTCCGGCAAGCGTGCCGTCGAGGACGCCCGCCACAACCTCGCCGACTTCCCCCGCGTCCGCATCGAGCAGGGCAAGGTCGAGTCGGTCCTGCCGCGTACCGGCATCACCGAGGTCGACCTGATCGTCCTCGACCCGCCGCGCGCCGGCGCCGGCCGTCAGACGGTCGCGCACCTGACGTCGCTCGGCGCCCGCCGCATCGCCTACGTCGCCTGCGACCCGGCGGCCCTGGCCCGGGACCTCGGGTACTTCCGCGAGGGTGGCTACCGGGTGCGGACGTTGCGGGCGTTCGATCTGTTTCCGATGACCCATCACGTGGAGTGTGTCGCCATCCTCGAACCGGCCGCGAAGGGCTCCTGACCTGCGGTTTTGTGCGTGCGCATTATGTGCGGTGTGGGCGTTACGGGCGATATCTTGACGCTGAAATGACGCTCGTGACGCTCATTTGACGCTCGTTCTGATGGGGTGTCAGGCCCGTTGTGTCGCTGCTCAGGCGCTCTGATGGCCACTCTGTGGGGCAGGTTGGCCGCATGGGTCTGATCGACAGTGCGCTGCTACGGTCGGTGAGCGGGAACGTCCAGGCAACACTCTGCCGCCTCGAGCCGTACGATGCAGGCGACGCAGGTGCCCATCGGCTCCTGGGTAGACCTCTCTCACAGATAGCTGGCATCGGAAGGGTGACAGGCGTATGGCGGCAAACGCCGAGCACCTGAAAGCTCTCGTGCGAGCACACGCCGAAGCCAACGACGACCTCTTCTATAGCGTCGCCCTGCAGGTGGCGGCAAAGTCCGCTCGCCAGGGGCAGGGGAAGTTCGCTGTAGAACTGCGTGAGCTGGTTGAGACCGCGCAGCAGAAGCAGAGCAGAGCTGGCAGCCGGAATGCCGCAACCCCGGTCGTGCAGCCCCGCGGCGAGCTCACCAGCCTTCTGACAGCGGGCTACCCAGACACCCAACTTGACGACATGACCCTGGACGCGGGGCTACGAGCGTCTCTGGACCGCGTGCTGCACGAGCAGCGTCAGCGCGCCCGGCTGGAGCGTTTCGGCTTCACTCCAGTGCACCGCATCCTGCTGTCCGGCCCTCCAGGAACCGGAAAGAGCATGACCGCCGCAGCATTGGCCGGCGAGCTGAAGCTGCCGTTGTTCACCATCCGTCTGGACGGGCTGATCAGCCGGTTTATGGGCGAGACCGCAGCAAAACTGCGCCTGGTTTTTGACGCGGTCGCCCAGACCCGCGCTGTCTACTTGTTCGACGAATTCGATGCCCTCGGCGCCGAGCGAGCGGCAGGCAACGACGTCGGCGAGGCCCGCAGGATCCTGAATTCCTTCCTGCTGTTCCTGGACGAGGCTCCCTCTGAGAGCCTGGTCGTCGCCGGCACCAACCACCACCAGCTTCTGGACCGGGCGCTCTTCCGCCGCTTCGACATGATCGCCACGTACGGCGCCCCCACGCCCGAGCAAGCCGTGGAGGTCATGCGCCGACGGCTAGCCGGAATGGATACAGGCACAGTACGGTGGGACGCCGTGACAGACAGTGCATCCGGTCTGAGCCATGCCGAGCTGGTCAAAGCGGCGGAAGCGGCAGCCAAGCGGGCCATCCTGGCCGGCCGAGACGTGGTGGACGAGCAACTGCTGCTGGAAGCGCTGAGCGAGCGGCACGCCTCCCACCATGCCTGAGCCCGCAAGAGCGACCCCGCACTTGGTGGTGGCCTGGCGGGCCGCCCCGCTGACCCCGCGCTCCGAGCCCTCTGGCGGAGGCGGACCGGACCTAGCCCCAATGCCGGTGACTTAGCTTGTGCCGTGCCGCGTGATGGTCACGGTGTCCGGTGCGGGTGGTAGCCAGTTGCGGTGCTCGGTCCGTTTGAGTG
>NZ_JBHYKH010000153.1:14751-17620 GCF_042741275.1 Streptomyces sp. NPDC058964 | reverse complement strand
GTACCGCAGCAATCCGGTACCGGCCGCGGCTGAGGCAGATGTGGGTGTTTTTTCCGTTCCGTTACCTAGGAGACGAGGAGGTCGGTGCCGATGGTCCTCGCTCTGACTGTGTGCGGAGTCCTGGTCGCACTCGTGGTGGTGGGACTCTTCCTGTTCGGCCTGCGGCGCAGACTCATCCAGCGCTCCGGTGGCACCTTCGACTGCAGCCTGCGCTGGGACGTACCGGAGAAACCCGACACCGGCGGCAAGGGGTGGAGCTACGGCGTCGCCCGCTACAACGGCGACCGCATCGAGTGGTACCGCGTCTTCTCCTACGCGCCCCGGCCGCGCCGGGTTCTGGAACGCTCGCAGATCGAGGTGGCCGGCCGCCGGCTGCCCGAGGGCGAGGAGGAGCTGGCGCTGCTCTCCGACGCCGTGGTCCTCGCCTGCACCCACCGGGGAACGCGTCTCGAGCTCGCCATGAGCGAGGACGCGCTGACCGGCTTCCTCGCCTGGCTGGAGGCGGCCCCGCCCGGCCAGCGCGTGAACGTGGCCTGATCCCCCCTCCCACCAGCGCCAACACCGGACGCTCGGCCGAGGCGCGTCGTCCCGGCGGTCGTCCCGGCCTTGGACGGTCATGCGGCGACCGGGCGCGAAGGTCACCGTGGGGTGACGGGGTACGCCGGGGGCGCGTGAGGCGCACGAAAAGCGCCGCGGACAGACCCTGAGGCCTGCCCGCGGCGGGTTGCGGGGGAGGAGCCGGGATCAGCTCAGACCGCTGTTGATCGCGCCGACCAGCTCGCCGTTGCTGGTGTCACCGCTGAACTCCCAGAAGAACGCGCCGCCCAGACCCTGGGTCTTGGCCCACGCCATCTTCGTGCCGATGGTGGCCGGAGTGTCGTAGGACCACCAGTTGCTGCCGCAGTGCGCGTACGCCGTGCCCGCTACGGTGCCGGTGGCCGGGCAGGACGTCTTGAGGACCTTGTAGTCCTCGATGCCCTGCTCGTACGTGCCCGCCGCCGGCCCGGTGGCCGTGCCGCCCGGGGCGTCCTGGGTGACGCCGGTCCAGCCGCGGCCGTAGAAGCCGATGCCGATGAGCAGCTTGCTCGCGGGCACGCCCTTCGCCTTGTACTTGGCCATCGCGTCGGCCGTCGTGAAGCCCGCGGTCGGGATGCCGCTGTACGAGGTGAGCGGGGAGTGCGGGGCCGTCGGACCCTGGGCCGCCCAGGCGCCGAAGAAGTCGTACGTCATCACGTTGTACCAGTTGACGTACTGCGCCGCGCCCGCGTAGTCGGCCGCGTCGATCTTGCCGCCGGAGGAGCCGTCGGCCGTGGTGGCCGCGGTGACCAGGGCGGAGGAACCGAACTTGGCGCGCAGGGCCGCCATCACGTTCTTGAAGGCCGCGGCCCCGCTGGAGTCACAGGTGAGACCGCAGGCGTTCGGGTACTCCCAGTCGATGTCGATGCCGTCGAACACGTCGGCCCAGCGAGGGTCCTCGACCAGGTCGTAGCAGGACTGGGCGAAGGCGGCCGGGTTCTTGGCCGCGTCCCCGAAGCCGCCGGACCAGGTCCAGCCGCCGAAGGACCACAGCACCTTGATGTTCGGGTACTTGGCCTTCAGCTCACGCAGCTGGTTGAAGTTGCCTCGCAGCGGCTGGTCCCAGGTGTCCGCGACGCCGCTCACCGACTGGTCGGCGGTGAACGCCTTGTCGTAGTCGGCGTAGGAGTCGCCGATCGCGCACTTGCCGCCGGTGACGTTGCCGAAGGCGTAGTTGATGTGTGTGATCTTCGACGCGGAACCGGAGGTCACCAGGTTCTTCACGTTGTAGTTGCGGCCGTAGATGCCCCACTCGGTGAAGTAGCCGAGCTTGACCATGTTGCCCGTCGGCGGGGGGTTGGTGCCGCCTCCGGTGGTGTGCACGGCGGCCGCGCCGCTGACCGGGCCGGTCTGGTCGGCGGTGTCACGGGCCTGGACGGTGTAGGAGTAGTCGGTGCCCGCGGTCAGGCCGGTGTCGGTGTACGAGGTCGTCGTCACCGTGGCGACCTTCGCGCCGTCGCGCAGGACGTCGTAGTTCTTGATGCCCTTGTCGTCGGTCGCCGCCGACCAGGACAGCTGCACGGAGGTGTCGGTGATGTTCGAGGCGGTCGGGGTGCCGGGCGCGGAGGGCGCGGCGTCGCCGGGGACCGTGGCACCGTCGCAGCTGTCGCCGTTCAGCTTGCAGTTGGAGGGCGAGCCGGAGCCGGCCCCGTTGAAGCCGAAGGAGACGGAGGCGCCCGGGGCGATGGAGCCGTTGTAGGACTTGTTCCTGGCGGTCCAGTGGGTGCCGGAGGACGTGACGTCGGCGTCCCAGGCCGAGGTGACCGAGGTGCCGGAGGGGAAGTCCCACTCGATCGTCCACGAGCTGATCGCGGTGGTGCCGGAGTTCTTGACCGTCCACTTGCCTTCGAAGCCGGTGCCCCAGTCCTGGGTCTTGGCGTAGGTGGCGGTGACGCCGGAAGCGTCCGCCACGGCCTGGGCGGGGCTCGAGAGGCCGACCAGTCCGGCCAGGGGGAGCAACAGGGTCGCGAACCCTGCCGCGGCTCTGTGTCTGAAGCGCATGCTGCGCCTCCCTCTTTATTGGGGGTGTCAGGGGCATGACTGAGCCTTCACGCCCACAGTGCCGCGAGGATAGAAAGGTCTGGACCACAGGTCAATAGGTCTGGACCACTAGTCCTGTTGTTCGGCTGGATCCCCAATTCCTGTACCGGCACCGCCTCTTGTGGGCGGCCGCGCAGCTCCAGCTTCCCCGGCGGGCGGCTGACGTGGGTCTTCACGGTCCCCTCCGCCATGTCGAGCGGGACCGCCGCCCGTGAAGCCGCCGAAATGCGGTACGGCCCGCGCCGTCCACGAG
>NZ_JBHYKH010000153.1:0-14741 GCF_042741275.1 Streptomyces sp. NPDC058964 | reverse complement strand
GGGGCCCCGCGGGCCGGCCCCGCCCGTATTGGGGGCGCGCGCGCGCCCCCCCCCTCGGGCCCGGCCCGGCGCCGCTGGATCCCGGCGTCCGTGGTGGCCGTCGCCCTGCTCCAGGCCACGGTCCGGCACGTCGGCGACGACGGTGGGACCGGTACGCCGCGGGCGGGGCGGCTGAGGGTGGCGTGGCTGATCGGCGTCGACGTGACCGCCGCCGCGAGCCGCATCCTGTTCCTCCGGCAGCCGGCCAGGCCCCGCCGATGCTCCCCCGCCGGGTTGTCTCAGCGTTCGCCGCCGGGGACCCAGAGGACGTCGCCCGCGGCATTGTTCGCCGACCGCGCCAGAATGAACAGCAGGTCCGACAGGCGGTTGAGGTAGGTCGCGGTCAGGGGGTTCATCGCCTCGCCGTGCACCTCCAGGGCCGCCCAGGTGGAGCGCTCGGCACGGCGTACCACCGTGCAGGCCTGGTGCAGCAGGGCGGCGCCGGCCGTGCCGCCCGGGAGGATGAAGGAGCGCAGCTTCTCCAGCTTCTCGTTGAAGCGGTCGCAGTCCGCCTCCAGCTTGTCGATGTAGAACTGCTCGACCCGCAGCGGCGGGAACTCCGGGTTCTGCACCACCGGCGTCGACAGGTCCGCACCCACGTCGAACAGGTCGTTCTGGACACGGGTGAGGACCTTGACGATCTCCTCGTCCAGGTTGCCCAGCGCGATCGCCGTGCCGATCACCGCGTTCGCCTCGTTGGCGTCGGCGTAGGCGGAGATCCTGAGGTCGGTCTTGGCGACCCTGCTCATGTCGCCGAGGGCGGTGGTGCCCTTGTCGCCGGTCCTGGTGTAGATGCGCGTCAGATTGACCATGTGGCCAGCGTAGTTACGCTCCGGCGGTTCGGAAGACGCGTGTGCCCACCGTCACGGCGAGTCCCGTGAAGCCGCACGCGACCAGAACGCCGTAGAACATGTGCGCGCTCGTGTACCGGCCGACGTACGCGTCGCGCACCGCGTCCACCAGGTAGCGGAACGGGACGAAGTGCGAGAGCACGTCCAGCCAGCCCGGCGCCAGGGTCATCGGGAGCATCAGGCCCGACAGGAGCATCGACGGCATCGTCAGCGCGTTGATCACCGGCCCGAACTCCTGCGGGGTACGGACGTTCATCGCCATCGCGTACGACAGCGACGCGATCGAGACCGTGAGCAGCGCCACGAACGCGAACCCGATGAGCACGCCCGGCAGCGGGGCGCGCAGGCCCATCACCAGTGCCGCGAGGACCAGCAGCACCGCCTGGAGGACGAAGACCGTGGCGTCGCGCAGCACCCGGCCCAGCAGCAGGGCGAGGCGGCTGACGGGTGTCACGCGCATGCGCTCCACCACTCCCTGCCCGTTCTCGACGATGACGGTGAAGCCGGCGAAAGCGGCTCCGAACAGGCCGAGTTGGAGCAGCAGTCCCGGGACCAGCACCTGCCAGGAACTGCCCCGTTCGCCCAGGGGCAGGCCGGTGAGCAGTGGGCCGAAGAACAGGAGGTACAGCAGCGGCATCAGCACGCCGAAGAGCAGCGCGAAGCGGGAGCGCAGGGACTGGCGCAGATAGCGGCCGTAGATGAGTGCGGTGTCGTGCAGAAGCATCGGCTCGGTCCTCGAGTTCTAGACGGCGACGGGGGCGGTGCCGGCCGGGGCGGGCCCACGACCGGTGATGGCGAGGAACGTCTCCTGGAGCGAGGCGTCGATGGAGCCGCCGTACTCCAGCTTCAGCGCGCCCGGCGTGCCCTCGGCCGCGACCACGCCCCCGTCGACGACGACCAGGCGGTCGGAGAGGGCGTCGGCCTCGTCCAGGTAGTGGGTGGTGAGGAAGACGGTGGTGCCGTGCTCGTCGCGCAGGCGGCGGACCAGGTCCCACAGGTCCGCCCGGCTGCCGGGGTCGAGACCGGTCGTCGGCTCGTCGAGGAACAGGACCTTCGGCCGGTGCGTGAGGGCCATCGCGATGTCCAGCCGGCGCCGCTGACCGCCGGAGAGCGCGGACGTCCTGCGGTCGAGGAGGTCGGTGAGGCCCAGGTCGCGGGCCAGTTCGGCGGCCCGCTCGACGGCCTGGGCCTTCGTCAGGCGGTACAGGCGCCCCTGGGTGACCAGTTCCTCCCGCACACCGATCTGTCCGTCGACGCCGCCGGACTGGGCGACATAGCCGCACGCCCGGCGCACCCCTGCCGGGTCGCCGGCCAGGTCGTGGCCGGCCACGGTCGCCGCGCCGTCGGTCGGCCTGAGCAGGGTGGTCAGCATTCGCAGGGTGGTCGTCTTGCCCGCGCCGTTGGGGCCGAGGAAGCCGAGGATCTCGCCCTCGCGGACGGTCAGGTCGATGCCGCGCACGGCATCCACCGGGCCGTTCTTCGTCCGGAAGGTACGGGCCAGTCCGGCCGTACTGATGATTGCCATGCTCACAGAAAAACAGAGCCTCACCAATTTTGCAACGACACCAAAGTTTCAGAGCCTCCAGTGATTGTGGCCCGGACCTACGATGTGGGCATGGCAGAGGGGCTCAGGGAGCGGAAGAAGCGCGAGACCAGGCAGCGCATCTCGGACATCGCCACGGGGCTGTTCCTGGAGCGCGGCTTCGTGACGGTGACGATGGCGGACGTGGCCGAGGCGGCCGACGTCTCGGTGAACACCGTCTACAACTACTTTCCGGCCAAGGAGGACCTGTTCTTCGACCGTTCCGCCGGGGTGGTCGACCGGCTCCCGCGCTGGGTGCGCGGCCGGGACGCGGGGGAGTCCGCCGCCCGGGCGGTGCTGCGCGAACTGCGCGAGGAGGTCGAGACGGTCTCGCCGCGGGTCGGCCTGATGGAGGGTTACGACCGCTTCATGCGCGTCATCCACGAGGCGCCCCCGCTCCGCTCCCGGCTGTGGAGCCTGCAGCAGGAGATCCAGGACAACCTGGAGTCCGCGCTGCGCGAGGAGGCCGGGGCCGCGGCGGGCGACCCGCTGCCCGGACTGATCGCAGGTCAGATCTGCTGGATCCATCAGACCGTGTTCGTCCGCATCGGCCGCGAGATGGTTGCCGGGCGCAATCCGGACGAAGTGTCACGCGAAGTGCTCGTCCTCCTCGACGACATAGAGGACGTGTTGAGTGAAAAGGTGCTCAACTACGCCGTCCGAGACTCGGAATGACCCCTGCTGGTGTGATGTCCGTCAGATGAGACGTGACGCGCATTACTTACCGGTCACACAGCCCCTCACGACCGCTATCGTCCGCCGAAGAGCCATACGTAAACAGCGTGTAAGGGGAGTCGGAGTGGCACGGAAGCTCGCCGTCATCGGAGCCGGTCTCATGGGATCGGGCATCGCCCAGGTCTCCGCCCAGGCGGGCTGGGACGTCGTCCTGCGCGACGTCACCGACGAGGCGCTGCGGCGCGGCACCGACGGCATCAAGGCCTCGTACGACAAGTTCGTCGGCAAGGGCAAGCTGGAGGCCGACGACGCCGATGCTGCCCTCGCCCGCATCACCGCGACCACCGACCTCGACGCCGTCGCCGACGCCGACGTCGTCGTCGAGGCCGTCTTCGAGAAGCTCGAGGTCAAGCACGAGATCTTCCGCGCGCTCGACAAGATCGTGCGCCCGGACGCCGTGCTCGCCTCCAACACCTCCGCCATCCCGATCACCAAGATCGCGGCGGCCACCGAGCACCCCGAGCGGGTCGTCGGTGTGCACTTCTTCTCGCCGGTGCCGATGATGCAGCTCGTCGAACTCGTCCGCGGCTACAAGACCAGCGACGAAACCCTGGCCACCGCGCGGGAGTTCGCCGAGTCCGTCGGAAAGACCTGCATCGTCGTCAACCGGGACGTGGCCGGCTTCGTCACCACCCGGCTCATCTCGGCCCTCGTCGTCGAGGCGACCAAGCTCTACGAGTCGGGCGTCGCGACCGCCGAGGACATCGACCTGGCCTGCAAGCTGGGCTTCGGTCACGCCATGGGCCCGCTCGCCACGGCGGACCTCACCGGCGTCGACATCCTGCTGCACGCCACCAGCAACATCTACACCGAGTCGCAGGACGAGAAGTTCGCGCCGCCGGAGCTGATGCGCCGGATGGTTGACGCCGGTGACATCGGCCGCAAGAGCGGGCAGGGCTTCTACACGTACTGAAATCACGTACGTACCACCGCTGAAACCGCACAGGCCCCAGGGGTATCACCCCTGGGGGTGAATTCGGTATCGGTTCGCTTACAGACGGCAACCTCGCCGCCGCTGAAGCAGTCAGACGTTGCAACGCACCGTCTTGGAGTACCTGGAGCACGAACCGCACTCATCGGGGAGCGCATATGTACATCAGGGGCGACCACGCCGAGCTGGTCGTCGGGGGCCGCCTCGACGTCCGCAGCGCGGCGGACGCCCGTACGGTCCTGCACTCGGCCGTCGACGGCGGAGTCGGCGACCTGGTGCTCGACCTGTCCGAGCTGGACTCCTGGGACGCCACCGGACTAGGGGTGATCATGGGTGCCCACCGGCGGGCCGGCCGCTGCGGCCGCCGCCTCGTGCTGCGCGACGTACCGCCGCAGATGCAGCGCCTGCTGGTGGCCACCCGGCTGCACCGGATCCTGGCCATCGAAGGGGGCATCGGGGTGGAGTCGCTGCCCCGCGTGTGACACCTCGAACGGATGTGGTCCGGGGGCCGGGGAGACCGGGTCGGACCTCGCCGAACCGCACGTCGCGCGCAATCCTCACGAGACTGTGACGTCTCGGACGGCGCGGCACCCCGGACTGTCGTAGATACTGTGCGAAGGTTTAGGGTTCGGTCGCCCGCAGCCAAGCAACCCTCGAGCGGGCCCGGACCAGAAGCGACAGCGCGGTGTGCAGCAGGCCGGGAGGGGCCGGATACGGGCACACGACGCTTTTGGGGGCTAGGAACCTATGGACCCGATCAACCGGGGACCCGAGGGGTACGGCCAGGACGGTGACGGCGGCACGCCGCGCCAGCGCCCGCCCCGGGAATCCCTCACGTCAGACTTCGGCCAGAGCAAGCCCGCACTCGCCCGCACGGTGCAGCTCGTCTCGGGCGACCTCCTGCTGACCGTCAATCCCGTCGACGGCAGCGAGATCGAGGTCTGCCCGCCGGCGGAGCGGCCCGCCAGGCCCGAGAAGTTCACCGAGGCCGAGCGGGCCGAGACCGAGCGCGCCGCCCGGCCGCCCGTCCCACCGGGACCGGCACAGCCCGCGCTGCCGCTCCTGGAACGCCAGGACGAGCGCGAGCGCCTGGTACGACTGCTCGCCCGCGGCCGCTCCGTGCGCCTCACCGGCCCGGCCGGCTCCGGCCGCACGGCTCTCCTCGACCTCGTCGCCGACGACTGCTCGGACCTCGCCCCCGACGGCGTGGTCCGTCTCACCGGTTTCCACCGCACGGCGAGCGACCTGCTGTACGACCTGTTCCACGCCGTCTACAACGCCCCCCTGTACCGGCCGGCCCAGGACGAACTGCGCGAACTGGTCCGCGAGATCGGTGCGGTCGTCGTCCTCGACGACATCGAGTTCGGCGGCACCGGACTCGACGACCTGATCGAGGCCACCCCCGAGTGCGCTTTCCTGATCAGCGCCACTCCCGGCGTGCCCGCGCCCTCCACCGACTCCTCGGTCGAGGAGGTCTTCCTCGGCGGCCTGGACCGCGCCGCCGGCGTGGACCTGCTGGAGCGCGTCGTGGGCCGCGTCCTCACCGAGGACGAGGCCAACTGGGCCGGCGACCTCTGGTTCGAGTCCGAGGGCCTGCCCCTGCGCTTCGTCCAGGCCGGTGCCCTGCTGCGCCGGCGCGACCGGCAGCGGGCCGGTGCCGACGCCGTCGACGAGTTCGGTGTCTTCGCCGACGCCGGCCCCGCCGACGACACCCCCCGCGACGCCGCCGGGAGCGACGACGTACCCCTGCCGTCCCTCGGCGAGGCCGCCGCGCCCGCGCCGCTGCTCGCCTCCCGGCTCAGCGCCTCGGCCCGCGCCACCCTGGAGTTCGCCGTCGCGCTCGACGGCGAGGTGCCGCACCAGGCCCATCTGCCGGCCCTGGTCGGCGACACCCACGCGGACGCCGCGCTCGGCGAACTGGCGGCCTGCGGGCTGGTCTCCCCGGTCGGCTCCCGCTACCGCCTCGCGGCCGGAGTGCAGGCCCAGCTGGAGGCCGCCGGATACGCCGACGACGCCGCGGGCGCCGCCCTCACCGCGGCCCAGCACTATGCCTGGTGGGCCGGACATCCCTCCGTCACCCCCGAGCGGGTGTGCGCCGAGGCCGACGCCGTGCTCGCCGCGCTGGGCCGCGTGGTACCCACCACGGTGCCCCCGGCCGAGGGCGAGGAGAGCGCCCCCGTACAGCTGGCCCGCACGGCCGCCCCGGCCTTTGCCGCCGGCCTCCACTGGAACGCCTGGGAGCGGGCGCTGCGCTTCGGCTCCGAGGCCTCCCGGCTGGCCGACGAGGTATCCGAACAGGCCTATTTCCAGCACGAGTCGGGCATACACGCGCTCTGCGGCGGACAGCTCGGCCAGGCCCGCGCCGAGCTGGAGGCCTCCATCGGCCTGCGCGGCGGCCTCGCCGACAAGCGCGGCACCGTCGCCGGCCGCCGTGCCCTCGCCCTGGTCTCCGATCGCGCGGGCGACGTGCCCGGGGTGGGGGGCATGGCGGGCGAGGAGGTGCCCGACGCGCGCTACGAGGAGTCGGCGTCGCCTCCGGGCGGGGTCCCCGCAGCCTTCCTGCCCGCGCTGCCGCCCGCCGCCGACACGCTGGTCACCCACCAGAGCTCGGCGCAGGCACCCAAGCCCCAGGGCGGCGGGATCCGGCGCCTGGCCCGGCGCAACCTCGTCGCGGCCGGTTCCGGCGCGCTGCTCGCCGCCGTGCTCGGCACGGTGGTCACGCTCGGCATGACGTCCCACGACAGCGCCGACGACCCGTCGAACAACGTGAGCGTCAACCCGTCCGCGAGCCAGGGCACCGACGAAGGCAGCCTCGGCGCGGACCCGACGAAGGACAGCGGGAGCAAGGGCGACACGGGCACGGCCACCAGCCGTCCGACCGACCCGGGCCCCGACGGCACCTACGGCACGTCCGACGACCCGACGCCCCCGTCGGACACCGCCGAGCCGTCGGACGGCCCGAGCGGGACGAAGGGGTCCGGCGGCGGTTCGTCGCACACGCCGTCCAAGCCGGCGACGAGCAGGCCGTCGACGTCGAAACCGTCGTCGTCGAAGCCGACGCCGAAACCGTCCACCTCGAAGCCGACGACCACGTCACCGACCCCTTCGGTCACGCCCACGCCCACGCCGACACCGTCGTCGACCCCATCGACCTCCGACTCGGCCAGCGGCCCCGCCTCCAGCGCCCCCGCCGCGTCCAGCAGCTCGGCGGGCGCGCCGGAGAGCAGCATCTCCGGGTCGGTGATCTGAGCCGCGCACCGCGAAAGGGCCGGGTCCTCGTCCAGGACCCGGCCCTCACCGCTGTACGCGCCGCTCAGAACAGTCGCAGCTTGTCGTCCTCGATGCCCCTGAGCGCGTCGTAGTCGAGGACCTGGCAGCCGATGCCCCGGTCCGTGGCGAGAACCCGGGCCTGGGGCTTGATCTCCTGGGCGGCGAAGATGCCGCGCACCGGGGCGAGATGGGGATCCCGGTTCAACAGCTCCAGATAGCGCGTGAGTTGCTCCACGCCGTCGATCTCACCGCGCCGCTTGATCTCCACCGCGACGGTCTGCCCTTCGGCGTCCCGGCACAGGATGTCGACCGGGCCGATGGCGGTCATGTACTCGCGGCGGATCAGGGTGTATCCGTCGCCGAGCGTTTCGATGCGGTCGGCGAGCAGCTCCTGGAGGTGCGCTTCCACGCCGTCCTTGATCAGGCCGGGGTCCACGCCGAGTTCGTGCGAGGAGTCGTGGAGGATCTCCTCCATCGTGATGATGAGCTTCTCGCCCGCCTTGTTGATGACGGTCCAGACGCTCTCCTCCTCGCCGGACCCCTCCTTGAGCGTGCAGGGCGGCGACATCCAGTTGAGGGGCTTGTAGGCCCGGTCGTCCGCGTGGATCGAGACGCTTCCGTCCGCCTTGATCAGGATCAGGCGGGGGGCCGAGGGGAGGTGGGCGGTGAGCCGGCCGGCGTAGTCGACGGAGCACCGGGCAATGACGAGACGCATGGTCGGCAACGCTACTCGAAGCACCGCCACCCACGCGATTCGCCCACACGTCTCCCGGCACCACCCTCAACCGGGGCCCCTCGGGCCGCCCCTTTTGCTTTGGAAACTCGTGTTCATCCCTGGCCGATTGTGTGCCCAAAGGGATCGGCCCATGTACGCATTCTCCTGGTGCCGTCACCGTCCGTTGCCTACCGTAGTAAACGGGAGGTCGCGATGTATGCACTCAGCGTGTTCGGTACCGCGAACTCCCATATCTGTCCGGCAACCCCTGCTGGTCGGGGGTGCGAGAGGAGAACCCATGTCGCTCGACGTCTCACCGGCCCTACTCGAACAGGCCGAGCGAGGCGAGGTCGACGAAGCTGCCTTCGTCGACTGCGTCCGGACCTCCCTGCCCTACGCATGGGAGATGATCAGCTCCCTGGTGGCCCAGCTGAAGGTGGACGGCGGAGAGTTCGCCGACAACCAGACGCCCCCGCCGGACGAGCAGGCACGGGGCCAGCTGCTGCGCGCGCTGGCGAGTGACGCCATCCGCGGTGCGCTGCAACGGCACTTCGGTGTGCGGCTGGCCTTCCAGAACTGCCACCGGGTGGCGGTGTTCCCGCTGGACGCCTCGGTCGACGAGACCGTGGCCCGCTTCACCTCGGTGCGCAGTCAGCTGCTGAACCAGTCCCCGGAGCTCCGGGACTGCTGACGCGGAGCTCCGGGACTGCTGACGCAGTGAGCCGCTTGCTTGCCGCTCCACACGCGGGAGGTGCAATCAGTGCAGGGGCGGCAAGCTCTCCGCGCGGCAGGAGCGTCGACCAGCACCGTGCGGGGTCCGCTCAGCGGAGGTGGGGGAGCACCTCCGCACCCAGCCGCCGGAGGTTCTCCTCCGTCGCCGCCAGGTCCCCGGAGCCCTCGACGAGGAGTGCGAAGCGGTTGATACCGGTGCGCTCCGAGGTCGCCGCGAGCCGGTCGACGCACAGGCGGGGCGTGCCCACCGGGTGCAGTCCGCAGAGCAGCTCGGTGTACGCCAGCGGGTCGCGCATCGCGCGCTTGCGGCCGTCCACCGTCACATGGGCCTCCAGGCCCTGCTTCAGCCAGCCCGGCATCGCCTTCAGCAACGTCTCCGCCGCGTCCGTGCGCCGGTCCGCGATCTGGCAGACGCCCGCCGAGACGTGGGCCGTGCCGGAGATCTCGTCCGCCGGCCGTCCCGCCGCGCGCGCGTGCTGCCGCCACAGGGCGACCATCTCGGCCTTCTCCTCGTCCCCGACATGCATCCCGAGCAGCATGGGCAGCCCGCGCTCGGCGGCCAGGCGCACGCTCGAGGGGGAGGTGCAGGCGACGACGACCTCGGGCCCCGGGGTGTCCGTCAGCGCTTCCGACGGGCGGGGGACGACGGGGACCTCACGGAAGGAGAACCGTTCCCCCGCGGCCGCGACCGATGGTTCGCGCAGCCAGCGGACCAGTAGATCGAGTGATTCCGGGAACCCGCGCTCGTACGCCTCCAGGCCCGAGCCGAACACCTCCAGGTCCACCCACGGACCGCCGCGCCCCACGCCCAGCGTGAAGCGCCCCCCGCTCGTCACGTGCAGGAGCGCGGCCTGTTCGCCCAGGGCGACCGGGTGCACGGTGGGCAGCACGCTGACCGCCGTGCCGACCCGGATACGCTGGGTGCGGCCCAGCAGTACGGCGGCCAGGGTCACCGCCGAGGGACATGTGCCGTACGGCACGAAGTGGTGTTCGCCGAGCCAGACGGTGTCCAGCCCGGCCTCTTCGGCGACCTCCGCCGAGCGGACCGCCCGGTGCAGGGCCTCCCCCTGGCCCTGGCCCGGGAACTGGGCCGCCAGCACAAAACTTCCGACGTGCATGGTTCTTTTCCTGCTTCCTCGGCTCCGACGCGGAGCTCCCCCACCCGGCATAACCGTCCGACACGTGCCGAGGACACGGCCTGGCGAAGAGATTTGCGGATTGTCTGTAGAACGGGTCGCCCTGGAGGGGGACTTGGGCGGGTTGGTGGCCTACGCGTACCCCTGTCCGCGCCGCGTAGGCTGGACACCGCCCGTGCAATCTGTATAGCCCCGAGAGGTGTCCCGTGTCCCCGCGTCGCAACCGACCCAAGGGAGCCGACTCGTCCGGCCGGAGCGCCGAGGACGACCGCGCCGGCCGCTACGGCGGCTGGCAGTCCATGGAGAGCTGGCAGGGCGAGGAGTGGAACGTGCGGCACGTGGCCGGAGCGAGCGCCCAGGGCAAGACGTACCGCTGTCCCGGCTGCGACCAGGTGATCCCCTCCGGAGTCCCGCACGTCGTGGCCTGGCCGGACCACGCGGGCGTCGACGACCGCCGCCACTGGCACAAGGCGTGCTGGAACGCGAAGGACCGCCGCACCACGCGGGTGCAGCGGTCCCGTAACGCGCCGAGGTTCTGAGCTCCGCCCCGGGCTACACGTCCCGGCTCTGCAGCAGCGCGAAGGCTCCGGCCGCCACGGCCGCCGTCACGCCCA
Organism: Streptomyces sp. NPDC058964; assembly: GCF_042741275.1. NCBI lineage: Bacteria > Bacillati > Actinomycetota > Actinomycetes > Kitasatosporales > Streptomycetaceae > Streptomyces > Streptomyces sp. NPDC058964. The sequence goes on along the minus strand of NZ_JBHYKH010000153.1, from coordinate 4,136 downwards.
GGATGATCCACAGCGGGTCCCAGCCGGACGGGCCGGTTTCGGTGAGGGAGTTGGAGTAGAAGACGCTCAGCTGGTTCGGGATCGAGTACTGGAACAGCTTCTCGCGCACCGTCTCCAGCGACGACGAGAACATGAACAGCGCGATCACCAGCGGGGCCAGCAGGACGCCGATCATGATCGTGACGGCGCCCGCCGGGTGCCGGATGATCGAGCCGACGAGCAGCGAGAGCAGTCCGAGCAGGGCGATGTAGAGACTGACGCCGACGGTGCCCTTCAGCCACTCTCCGCCGGACGGGGTCTTGGCGTGGTTCCCCTCCAGCATGGACGCCTGCACCATGGCGACGAAGGACGCGGCCGCGAGCGTCACCACGAAGGCGACGAGGAAGAACACGATCGCCTTGGCCGCGAGCACCCGTCCCCGGCTGGGGCAGGCGGTCATCGTCGTACGGATCATCCCCGTGCCGTACTCCGACGCCGTGGTCAGCACGCCGAGGGTGATGATGCACATGCTGCCCAGGAGCAGTCCGAAGAAGCCGAGGGAGAGCGGGTTCTCGCCGGACAGGTCGGAGCTCGAGTTGCTGACCACCGCACCGGCGAGGAGGCCGATGCCGACGACGAGCAGAACGAACACGCCGAGCGTCCACATCGTCGAGCGCACGGACTTGATCTTCGTCCACTCGGAGGCCAGCGCATGTCCGAGGTGCGTGCGCACCACGGGGATCGGCGAGGTGTATCCGGGGTACGTCCCGCCGGGTGCCGGCTGCCAGTTCGTCGGGGCTGCGGCTGCCTGCGGCATCGGGGGCTGGTGCGTGCTCATCGGGCGTCCTCGGGCTTGGTCAGGTCGGCGGGGGCGGCGCCGGTGGCGGCCGGCTGCGGTGACGATTCGGCGACGGGGGCCGGTGCCTCGGACGCGGGCTCGGCAGCAGGCTTCGCGGGCGCGGGCGCGGGCGCGGGCGCGGCCGGGGCGGCGGGCTGGGCCGGGGCCTGGCCCTGGGGGGCGGCCGGGGCGGCCTGCGCGTAGGGGTTCGGACCGGCGCCGGGGGCCGCGGCGGGTGCGCCGTACGGGTTGGGCGCGCCCGGAGCGCCGTACGGGCCCGCGGGCGCCCCGCCCTGCGGCATGGCGAACGGCTGGCCGCCCTGCTGGGGCGACGGCGGGGCGTACCAGCCCGGCTGGCCCTGGCCCGGCACCGGCATCGGCGGCTGGGCACCGGGCGGCAGCTGCTGCTGGAGACCCGCCTTCTGGTCGACGGTCGAGCGGTAGTCGACGGCGCCCTGCGTCATCCGCATGTACGCCTCCTCCAGGGACGCCTGGTGCGGCGACAGCTCCCACAGGCGTACGTCGGCCTCGTGCGCCAGGTCGCTGATGCGGGGGAGCGGGAGTCCCGTGACCCGAAGCGCGCCGTCCTGCTCCGGCAGCACGTGCCCGCCGGCCTCGGTGAGCGCGGACGTCAGCTTCTCGCGCAGCTGGGGCTCGGTGTCGGGCGTCCGGATGCGCGCGAAGTCGGCGGAGTTCGCGGAGATGAAGTCCTTCACGCTCATGTCGGCGAGCAGCTGTCCACGCCCGATGACGATGAGGTGGTCGGCGGTCAGCGCCATCTCGCTCATGAGGTGGCTCGAGACGAACACGGTCCGTCCCTCCGCCGCGAGCGCCCGCATCAGGTTCCGGACCCAGAGGATGCCCTCGGGGTCGAGGCCGTTGACCGGCTCGTCGAAGAGCAGCACCTGCGGGTCGCCGAGCAGCGCGGCCGCGATGCCGAGCCGCTGGCCCATGCCGAGGGAGAAGCCCTTGGAGCGCCTCTTCGCCACGTCCTGCAGACCGACGACCCCGAGCACCTCGTCCACCCGCCGGGCCGGGATGCCGGACAGCTGGGCCAGGCACAGCAGGTGGTTGCGCGCGTGCCGGCCGCCGTGCACGGCCTTGGCGTCGAGCAGCGCACCGACCTGGCGCGGGGCGTTGGGCAGCTTGCGGTACGGGTAGCCGCCGATGGTCACCGTGCCCGCGGTGGGGTTGTCCAGACCCAGGATCATGCGCATGGTCGTCGACTTGCCCGAGCCGTTCGGCCCGAGGAAGCCGGTGACGGCACCGGGCCGTACCTGGAAGGAAAGGTTGTACACGGCGGTCTTGTCGCCGTATCGCTTGGTCAGGCCGACAGCCTCGATCATGCTCCGCACCCATCGAAAGGTTCAGGACAGCAGGGCACACGCCCCCGTAAGGGTTAGGAGGATATCCGGGCGCTGACGGTTCCGCTCAAGGGGAGGTAAAGTCACGCGTCCCGCTTCCGCAGCAGCGCATACCCGCCCGCGATCGCCGCGATCACCCACAGCACCATGATCCCGAGGCCGCCCCACGGTCCGTACGGGGTGTCGTCGTCGAGTCGCGGAATCACCTGCATGATGCGGCTGCCGGCCTGGTCGGGAAGGAACTGTCCCACCTTCTTGGTCGCGTCGACGTTGCCGAGGATGTTGGAGATCAGGAAGAAGAACGGCATGAGAATGCCGAGCGACAGCATCGGCGAGCGCAGCATCGTGGCGACGCCCATCGAGAACATCGCGATGAGGGTCATGTAGAGCCCGCCGCCGATGACCGCCCGCAGCACCCCGGGGTCACCGATCTCCGTCCGGTGGGAGCCGAGCATCGCCTGCCCGAGGGAGAAGGCGGCGAAGCTGGTGACCATGCCGACGACGAGGGCGAGCCCGGTCGCCACCATGATCTTGCTGAACAGGAAGGTGCCGCGCTGCGGTACGGCGGCCAGCGAAGTGCGGATCATGCCGGTGCTGTACTCGTTCGACACGACGAGCACCCCGAACACGATCATCGCCAGCTGGCCGAGGGTCATGCCCGCGAAGCTGATGAAGGTCGGGTCGAAGGAGAGGCGCTCCCGCGCGGGCATGTTGTCGAACTGGCTCCTCGACAGCGCCGAGATCAGCATGCCGAGGGCGACGGTGACGACCACGGCGAGGGAGAGCGTCCACACGGTGGACGCGACGGACCGGATCTTCGTCCACTCGGACCGGACGGCCTGTGTGACCACCACGGCTCAGGCCCCCTTCCAGTCGGAGCCCCACTCCCGCGGGACCATTCCGGTGTCGGCGTGCGCGTGGTACTCCACCGACTCCGCCGTCAGTCGCATGAACGCCTCCTCCAGTGAGGCCTGCTGGGGGCTCAGCTCGTGCAGCACGATCCCGTTGCGGGCGGACAGCTCACCGATCTGCTCGGCCTTGCCGCCGTCCACTTCCAGAGCCGCGCCGCCGGACTCGACCACCATGATCCCGGCCCCGTGCAGCACGTCGAGCAGCCGCTCGCGCTGCGGGGTGCGGATCCGGACGTACGCCCGCGAGTTCTGCCGGATGAAGTCGGCCATCGAGGTGTCGGCCAGCAGCCGGCCCTGCCCGATGACGACCAGATGATCGGCGGTCAGCGCCATCTCGCTCATGAGGTGACTGGACACGAACACGGTCCGCCCCTGCGCGGCCAGCGATTTCATCAGGTTCCGGATCCAGTGGATCCCCTCGGGGTCGAGCCCGTTGACCGGCTCGTCGAACATCAGGATCCGGGGATCACCGAGCAGCGCCCCGGCGATCCCGAGCCGCTGCCCCATCCCGAGCGAGAACCCCTTGGCCTTCTTCCTCGCCACCGCCGTCAGCCCCACGGTGTCCAGCACCTCGGCCACGCGGCTCTTCGGAATACCGTTGCTCTGCGCGAGGCACAGCAGATGGTTGAAGGCACTCCGCCCGCCGTGCACCCCTTTGGCCTCGAGCAGCGCCCCGATGTACCTCAGCGGGTCCTTCAGCTGGTCGTAGTGCCTGCCGTCGATCCGGACATCACCGGCGGTGGGGTGGTCGAGCCCGAGGATCATCCGCATGGTCGTGGACTTGCCCGCACCGTTGGGGCCGAGGAAGCCCGTGATGATGCCCGGTCTGACGGTGAAGGAGAGATTGTTGACCGCCACCTTCTCGCCGTACCGCTTGGTCAGCCCCTCGAGCTCGATCATGGCGACCACGCTAGAACGGGGCGAAGCCTTCTGCCACCCCGGTGTCACAAGGCTTCGCCCGAGTTCCGAGCTCGTTCGGCCGGTGTACGCCCCGCGTCAGCGGGACTGCTGGGCCGGCACCCCGCGGGAGACCGGCTCCTCGTC
>NZ_JBHYKH010000152.1:15016-17736 GCF_042741275.1 Streptomyces sp. NPDC058964 | reverse complement strand
GACCCGGACTCGTACAGGAAGGGCGCCTGGGAACCGGCGGTGACCAGCAGCCGGACCTGGGGCAGCGGGGTGAGGACCAGGGTGTCCAGGGCGATGATGCCGCCGAGGCTGTGGGCGACGATCGCGACGGGCGGCTCCAGTCCGGCGATCAGGGTGCGCAGCTCCTGGTCGTGGCTCTTCCCGGACTGGTGGCGCAGCCTGTGGCACTACGAGACGCAGGTGCTGGAGTTCCACACCCACCTGACGTCGCCGCACACGTACCAGTCCAATCCGTGGAGCTGGGTCGTGATGGGCCGCCCGGTCTCCTACTTCTACGAGTCGCCCTCACCGGGCTCGGACGGCTGCCCGGCCGACGCGGGCGAGAAGTGCGCCCGCGAGGTGCTGGCGCTGGGCACGCCGCTGCTGTGGTGGCTGGGCTGCTTCGCGCTGCTGTACGTGCTGTGGCGCTGGGTCTTCCGCCGGGACTGGCGGGCGGGCGCCGTCGCCTGCGGCGTCGCGGCCGGCTATCTGCCGTGGTTCCTGTACCAGGAGCGCACGATCTTCGTCTTCTACGCGGTCGTCTTCGTACCGTTCCTGTGCCTGGCGGTGGCGATGCTGCTGGGCGCGATCGTGGGCCCACCGGGCTCCGGCGACACCCGGCGGGTGGCCGGCGCGACGGGCGCGGGCGTCCTGGTGCTGCTGATCGCCTGGAACTTCATCTACTTCTGGCCGCTGTACACGGGGACGGCGATCCCGATCGACTCGTGGCGTTCACGTATGTGGCTAGATACCTGGGTTTGAGTCACACCTCTGATCTCCGTTCGGACAACATCCGAAAACAATCGTCACAGCCTCCCCTCGCGCCCCCTACAGTTCGAAGACTGGTTCGCGGGACGGGGGAGGGGACTTCGCGTCATGCGCAAGGGGGTCAGAGTCACCATCGTGAGCGGGGTGTTCGCCGCTCTGGTGGGAGGGGCCGGGTACGGGGCGTACAACGTGCTGTCGGCACTCAGCGGTGACGGCGGCTCGGACGCCGTGCGGACCGGGCCGCCGAGCGGCTCCGAGGTGAAGGACACCACGGGGAAGTTCTTCGCCGCCTGGGAGAAGGGCCGGGGCGCCGAGGCGGCGTCGTTCACGAACAACGCCGCCGACGCCGAGCCGCTGCTGACGGCCTACGGCAAGGACGCGCACCTCACCGACGTGAGCATCACACCGGGAGCGGCGACCGGCACCACCGTGCCCTTCACGGTGAGGGCGACGGTGTCGTACGACGGCAGGTCCAAGCCGCTCGCCTACAAGAGCCGGCTGACCGTGGTGCGCGGCGAGACGACCCACCGGGCCCTCGTCGACTGGAAGCCGTCCGTCGTCCATCCGCAGCTGGGGACCGGCGACACGCTGGTCACCGGCGAGTCGGCGAGCCCGCCCATCGAGGCCGTGGACCGCGACGGGAACGTCCTGACGAAGGAGAAGTACCCGTCCCTGGGCCCGATCCTGGACGAACTGCGCAGCAAGTACGGCGACAAGGCGGGCGGCACGCCCGGGGTGGAGCTGACGATCCGGCACCAGGCCGGGGGAGCCGCCGACACGACCCTGCTGACCCTCGCCGAGGGAAAGGCGGGCAAGCTGCCGACGACGCTGAGCGCGCGGGCACAGGCGGCCGCCGAGAGGGCGGTGCAGAAGTACGCCGAGTCCTCGGTGGTGGCCGTGAAACCGAGCACGGGCGAGGTGCTGGCGGTCGCCAACCACCGTGACGACGGCTTCAACGCGGCGTTCCTCGGCGAGCTGGCGCCCGGCTCCACGATGAAGATCGTCAGCTCGGCGACCCTCATCGACAACAAGATCACCACGGCGAACGGCCCGGCGCCCTGCCCGCCGACCGCGACCTGGCAGAGCCAGACCTTCAGCAACCTGAAGGACCTGACCCCCGACGAGCACGCCACCCTCTCCGACAGCTTCGCCCGCTCCTGCAACACCGCCTTCGTGAAGTACGCGGACGAGGTCAAGGTGGACTCGCTCCACAAGGAGGCCGAGGAGCGGTTCGGGCTCGGGCAGAACAACTGGAAGGTCGGCATCCCGTCCTTCGACGGGCGCGTCCCCGCCTCCGGCGGCCCGGACACGGCGGCCAACCTGATCGGCCAGGGCCAGGTGCAGATGAGCCCGCTGAACATGGCGTCGGTGACGGCCACCGCGATGACGGGCGCCTTCCGGCAGCCGGTCATCGTCTCGCCCAGGCTCGACGACCGCGAACTGGCCACGGCCCGGGGTCTGCCGACCGGAACGGTCCAGCAGCTGCGGACGATGATGAACCGCACCGCGGTCAGCGGCACCGCGGCGGGCGTGATGCGCGGCCTGGGCGGCAGCATCGGCGCGAAGACCGGCTCCGCGGAGGTCGACGGGCAGACGAAGTCCAACAGCTGGTTCACCGGCTACCGCAACGACATGGCGGCCGCGGCCATGACCCAGGACGGCGGACACGGCATCGACGCCGCCGGGCCGATTGTCGCAGAAGTGCTACGGACAGGTGGCTGACGTCACCCGGACAGGAGGGGACTCTAGGGTGGTTGCCGTCGTTGAGGAGCATGAGGGCTACGAGGGCAACGGGGACCCTGGGGAATCGGCGGAGGAACTGAGGCAGTGGGCAAGAGAAGGCGCGTCGCCGAGCGACGGAGGACCAGACCCGCGGTGGTCGTCGGCGGGGTGATCGCCGCGGTCGTCGGCGGCGCCGGCCTGGGCGCCTACAC
>NZ_JBHYKH010000152.1:0-15006 GCF_042741275.1 Streptomyces sp. NPDC058964 | reverse complement strand
TGTGTGGGGGCGGGGGGGGGTACCGCGGCGGCGGGGCGCGGCCCGCGGGGGGGCTCAAAACCCCAACGGCGGGGGGGGGGCGGCCGCCGAGGGCCGGACGGGCGCCTCCGCCGCCCACAAGGAGGTGAGGACCGGCCCGCTGTCCGCGACCGAGGTCCGGACCACCGCCGAACGCTTCCTGACGGCCTGGCAGCAGGGCAAGGTGACCGGGGCCGCCGCCGCCACGGACGACTCCGGCGCCGCCGCCTCCCTGCTCACCGGCTACACCAAGAACGCCCACATCAAGGACGTCACCCTCACCGCCGGCACCCGCACCGGCGCCAAGGTCCCGTTCTCCGTCAAGGCCACGGTCAGCTACAAGGGAGTCAGCAAGCCACTGGCGTACGACAGCTCGCTCACCGTCGTGCGCCGCGCGCGCGACGGGAAGCCGCTGGTCGACTGGCACGCCTCCGTCGTCCACCCCGATCTGAAGGACGGCGACGAGCTGGTCACCGGCGCGTCCGGCACTCCGCCCGTCAAGGCGCTGGACCGGGACGGCGGGGAGCTGACGGCCGCCAAGTACCCGTCGCTGGGGACGGTCCTCGACGGACTGCGCGAGAAGTTCGGCAAGACGGCGGGCGGCAAGGCGGGCATCGAGCTGCGCGTGGTGCGCGGCAAGGCGTCCAGGGCGGACAAGCTGTCCGACAAGACGCTCGTGGAGCTCAGCAAGGGCACCCCGGGCACCGTGAAGACGACACTGAGCCCGGCCCTCCAGGCGGCCGCCGAGCAGCAGGTCACCAAGCAGGCGAAGGCCTCGGTCGTCGTCATGCGCCCCTCGACCGGCGAGATCCTCGCGGTCGCGAACACCGGCCACGGCTTCAACACGGCTTTCCAGGGCTCACTGGCCCCCGGCTCCACGATGAAGATCATCACATCGTCGCTGCTGATCGAGAAGCATCTGGCGTCCGCCGACAAGGCCCACCCCTGCCCCAAGAAGGTGAAGTACGGCGGCTGGACCTTCCACAACGACGACGACTTCGAGATCAAGGGCGGCACGTTCAAGGCGAGCTTCGCGCGCTCCTGCAACACGGCCTTCATCAGCCAGGCGAAGAAGCTGGGCGACTCCGACCTGACGAACCAGGCCCAGCAGGTCTTCGGTCTGTCCATGAACAACTGGGCGATCGGCGTCCCGACCTTCGACGGCTCGGTGCCGGTGCAGTCGGCGGCCCAGATGGCCGCCTCGCTGATCGGTCAGGGCGGGGTGCGCATGAACCCGCTGAACATGGCCTCGGTCGCCTCGACGGTCAAGGCGGGCGTCTTTCACCAGCCCTATCTGGTCTCCCCCGCCGTGGACCACCGCAAGACGGCCACCGCGACCCGCACGCTGTCCGCGGCGACGCTCTCCCAGCTGCGCGAGCTGATGCAGTACACGGCCGCGTACGGCACGGCCGCCCAGGCCATGTCCGGCCTCGGGCCCGACTACGGCGCCAAGACCGGTTCGGCCGAGGTCGACGGCCAGAAGAAGCCCAACGGCTGGTTCACCGCCTACCGGGGCGATCTCGCGGCCGCGGGCGTGGTCCAGGCTGGCGGGCACGGCGGCGACACCGCGGGGCCGATCGTGGCGGCGCTGCTGAAGAAGGGCAGCTGAGCCGGGGCAGCCGAACGGCCGGGCGCCCGGGCTCAGCCGGCCACGGGCTCCCCGGCCATGTAAGTCCGCCTGAGGAACCTCAGCAGGGCCTTCGACTCGAACTGCACGACCGAGACACCGTGGTCGTCGTGGAACTCCACCACGGCCTGCACCCGCCCGCACGGCCACACGCGCACGTCTCCGCTCTCAGCCGGTGCCCGCAGCCCCTTTTCCAGCAGTGACCGCGAGAATGTCCACTCATGGGTACCGGGCAGGTCGACCCGCACGGCTCGGGGGTCCGTCTCGGGGTCATAGCGCAGAAGCACCGGCACGGCCGGATCGTCCTGGACGTTCTCGTCCGTGACGATGTGGGCTCGTGCGTACTGTTCGACTACGGACATCGGACACCCCCTGACGCTGAGTGATCTGGGCGGAAGCTGTTGAGTCCGCCTCCACTCCAATGTCGCATATTTCCCGAATTGCGCTCTTTGGAGTGAGTGCGCCTCATGTGTGCGCGCGGCATACACGACTCCCTCGCTCTTGCAAAACGTTCGCAACAAGCCACTAAAATCAAACGGTGCACGTACCCGACGGATTCATCGACGCCCCCACCTCCGCGGTCACGGGAGTGGTCGCGGCCGGCGCCCTCGCCGTGAGCCTGCGCGGCGCCCGCCGCGAACTCGACGAGCGCACCGCCCCGCTGGCCGGTCTGGTGGCGGCGTTCATCTTTGCCGTACAGATGCTCAACTTCCCGGTCGCGGCCGGAACAAGCGGGCACCTCCTCGGCGGCGCCCTCGCCGCGATACTCGTCGGCCCCTTCACCGGCGTGCTCTGTGTCTCCGTCGTCCTGCTCATGCAGGGCATCCTCTTCGCGGACGGCGGCCTCACCGCGCTCGGCGTGAACATCACGGACATGGCGATCGTGACGACGGTCGTGTCGTACGCAGTCTTCCGCGGCCTGGTCAAAGTGCTCCCGCGCAAGCGGCGCTCGGTGACCGTCGCCTCCTTCACCGCCGCCGCCGTCTCCGTGCCGGCCGCCGCCGTCGCCTTCACCCTCATCTACTCCGTCGGCGGGACCACCGACGTGGCCATCTCCAAGGTCGCCACCGCGATGATCGGCGTCCACGTCCTCATCGGCATCGGCGAGGCCGCGATCACCGCGCTCACCGTCGGCGCCGTCATCGCCGTACGGCCGGACCTGGTGTACGGCGCCCGCGGACTGCAGCAGCGCCTCAAGCTCCGGGTGAACGGCGAGCTCGTCGACGCACCCGCGGCCGGGCCGGTCCCCGCCGCCACCGCCCGGACGCAGCGCAAGCTGTGGATCACCGGTCTGGTCACCTCCCTCGTGCTCGCCGGGTTCGTCAGCTTCTACGCCTCCGCCAGCCCCGACGGCCTGGAGAAGATCGCCCACGACAAGGGCATCGACCGGAAGGCGGAGAAGCACGCCTCGGCCGGCTCCCCGCTCGCCGGCTACGGCGTCGAGGACGTCTCGGACGCCCGCCTCTCCGGCGGCCTCGCGGGCGTGATCGGCGTCGGCGTCACGGTCGTCGCGGGCAGCACCGTGTTCTGGGCGGTGCGCAGGCGCCGTACGCGGGACGTCTCGGCCGTGAGCACGGGCGTTTGACATGGGGGCGGATGGGGGTACCCCCCTGCTCGAGCGGAGCCGAGAGCTTGGGGGAGCGCACAGGCTGTACCGGCACGGGCACTCACCCGTGCACGCGTTGCCGCCGCACACCAAGCTGGCCGCCGCCTTCGCCTTCGTGGTGGTCGTGGTGTCGACCCCGCGCGAGGCGATGTGGGCGTTCGGGCTGTACGCCGTCCTGCTCGCGTTCGTCGCGCACCGGGCGCGCGTGCCCGCCGGCTTCCTGCTCAAGCGGCTGCTGATCGAGGTGCCGTTCGTCGCCTTCGCGGTGCTCATGCCGTTCGTGGCGGAGGGCGAGCGCGTCGGCTTCCTCGGCCTGTCGCTGAGCGTCAACGGGCTGTGGGGCGCCTGGAACGTCCTCGCCAAGGGCACCCTGGGCGTCGCCGCCTCCGTCCTGCTCGCGGCCACGACCGAACTGCGCGAGCTGCTGCTCGGCCTGCAGCGGCTCAGGCTCCCGCCGCTGCTGGTCCAGATCGCGTCCTTCATGATCCGCTACGGCGACGTCATCACCGACGAGATGCGCCGGATGCGGATCGCCCGGGAGTCGCGCGGCTTCGAGGCGAAGGGCGTGCGCCACTGGGGGGTGCTCGCCAAGTCGGCCGGCGCGCTCTTCATCCGCTCCTACGAGCGCGGGGAACGCGTGCACCTGGCCATGGTGAGCCGGGGGTACGCCGGTTCGATGCCGGTCATCGACGAGGTGACCGCGTCCCGGGCGCAGTGGTCGTACGCCCTCGCCCTCCCCCTCACCGCCCTTGTCGTCTGTCTGCTGGGATGGGTCCTGTGACACCTTCGCTGGAAGTGGCCGGACTGGCCTTCGCGTACCCCGACGGCCACCAGGCCCTGTTCGGCGTGGACTTCTCGATCGGGCGCGGCGAACGGGTCGCCCTGCTCGGCCCGAACGGCGCCGGCAAGACGACCCTGGTGCTGCACCTCAACGGCATCCTGGGCGGCGGCACCGGGACGGTGACGGTGGCCGGGCTGCCGGTCGGCAAGAGGCACATGGCCGAGATCCGGCAGAAGGTCGGCATCGTCTTCCAGGACCCGGACGACCAGCTGTTCATGCCGACCGTGCGGGAGGACGTGGCGTTCGGCCCGGCGGCGGCCGGTCTGAAGGGGGCCGCGCTGGAGGAGCGGGTGCGCACGGCCCTGGAGCGGGTCGGCATGCAGGACTTCGCCGGCCGCCCGCCGCACCACCTGTCCTTCGGACAGCGCCGCCGGGTCGCCGTCGCGACGGTCCTGGCGATGGAGCCGGAGATCCTCGTCCTCGACGAGCCCTCCTCCAATCTCGACCCGGCCTCCCGGCGCGAGCTCGCCGACATCCTGCGCTCGCTGGACGTCACCGTCCTGATGGTCACGCACGACCTGCCGTACGCGCTGGAACTGTGCCCGCGTTCCCTGGTCCTGAGCGACGGCGTGATCGCCGCGGACGGCCCGACGGGCACCCTGCTGTCCGACGACGCCCTGATGCGCGCCCACCGTCTGGAGCTCCCGTTCGGCTTCGACCCCCGCTCCGTGCCGGCGGCCGCCGAACGGAGCTGACACGTTTCCATGACGGCCGTCCCTGGTCGTCCGTGACAATGGGCGCGTGACGCATCAAGAGGGCACCGGTTCGCTGCGGCTGGACGACCAGCTGTGCTTCGCGCTGTATGCCGCCCAGCGGGCCGTGACCGCCGCGTACCGGCCGCTCCTCGACGAGCTCGGCCTGACCTATCCCCAGTACCTGGTCCTCCTCGTGCTGTGGGAGCGCGGCGAGACCACGATGAAGGACCTGACCGCCGCCCTGCGCCTCGACTACGGCACGGTCTCGCCGCTGCTGAAGCGGCTGGAGGCGGCGGGTCTGGTGCGCCGGGAGCGCTCGGCACGGGACGAGCGCTCGGTACTCGTCGCGTGCACCGGGCGCGGCGAGGAACTGCGGGAGCGCGCGGCCTGCGTACCCGGCGCGCTGCTCACCACGACAGGCCTCGGCACGCAGGAGGTCGAGCGGTTGCGCGAGGAGCTGCGGCAGCTGGCGGAGCGCGCCGCCCGCCCCGCCGCTCCGCACTGAGCGCAAGTTACCCACGGATACCTGTCCGGGAGGGCGACAACTGACCGACCGACCAGTACTTTGTGCACGATGCACTTGTGCGCACCTGTTCTGGGGAAGGCAGACCATGACTGACGGCACCGCTGTCGACACCCGCCCGACGAAGATCATGTATGTCGCCGAGGCCACCGCACACGGTGGCCGGGACGGGTACGTCACCAGTCAGGACGGCGAGATCGAGCTGAAGGTCGCGATGCCGCCGGAGCTGGGCGGCGACGGCAACGGCACCAACCCGGAGCAGTTGTTCGCCGCCGGCTACAGCTCCTGCTTCCACAACGCGCTGATCCTGGTCGGCAACCGTGCGGGCTACGACCTGACCGGCTCCGCGGTCGCCGCGAAAGTCGGCATCGGCCCCAACAAGCACCGCGGCTACGGTCTCGCGGTCGCCCTCAGCGTCTCCCTCCCGGTCCTCGACGCGGACATCGCCGCGAAGCTGGTGGACGCGGCCCACGAGGTGTGCCCGTACTCCAACGCGACGCGCGGCAACATCGACGTGACGATCGTGCTGGGCTGAACCCCGCGCCCGGGGTGACGGCGCCCCGGCCCGGGTTCTGCCTCCGTGCCGCCCGCGGCGGCGGGCAGGGGCGCCATGAGCCGGTTCGTTCCGCGCGAGGTGAGGGAGCTTGCCGAGCGGCGGGGCCTGGGCGGGCCCGTCGACACCGGCCTGCGCGCCCAGGCCCCGGTCCGGGTCGTCCTCGGCCTCCTGACCGGACCGTGCTGGACCGTGTTCCTGCCGGGCGTCGTCGTACGGCTCTGCCTGGGACTCCAGGAAGAGCGCGCCGCCGCAGCCCGGTCCGGCTGGTACCGGGGCGTGCTCCACCGGTTCGCCGAGGGCGTCGCACTGCGCCGGCTCCGGTCGGTGCGCGCCTGCACCTGGCCGGAGCCGACCACGGCGACACACGGGTCCCGGGCGACCGGGCAGGACACCGAATCGTGACCCGCACCGAGACCCTGCCGAGGAATCCAAGGCCACGTCCCCGTGTTTCACTCGCTGTCGCAAGAGTGAAGGGATCCGGCGGTGGACGTGAACGTGAACGGCACAGTGGCCGAGGGCTTCGAGCCGGTCAGGGAGGCGTTCGCGCGCAACTTCGGTCCGCATGGCGACCGGGGCGCGGCGGTCGCCGTGTACCGGGACGGGCACCGCGTCGTCGACCTGTGGGCCGGGACGAAGGACGTCGACGGCACGGATCCCTGGGACCACGGCACCGCGCAGATCGTGCGCTCCGCGACGAAGGGCGTCGCCGCCGCCGCGCTGCTGATCCTGCACCAGCGCGGAGAGCTGGACCTGGACGCGCCGGTGGGCCAGTACTGGCCGGAGTTCAAGGCGGCGGGCAAGGAGCGGGCACTGGTCCGGGACCTGCTCGCGCACCGCGCCGGGGTCCCCGTGCTGGACCGGCCGCTGACGCCCGGGCAGGCCGCCGACCCCGATCTCGGCGCGGCGGCCGTCGCGGCGCAGGCGCCGGTGTGGGAGCCGGGCACCGATCACGGGTACCACGCTCAGACGTACAGCTGGCTCACCGGCGAACTGGTGCGACGCGTCACCGGCCGCCCGGTCGGCGAGTGGGTGGCGAGCGAGATCGCCGGACCCGTGGGCGCCGACCTGTGGCTCGGCCTGCCGGAGTCGGAGACCGCGCGCGTGGGCCGGGTCGGCCGGATCGAGGCCCCGGAGGCGAGCGGCGCGCTGAAGATGCGCCCGAAGCGGTCCGTCTCCGAGGCGTACGCGGACCCGGAGTCCCTGACCCGCCGCGCCTTCGCCGCGATCACCCCGCTTCCCGACGAGAACGCCCGCGCCTACCGGGCCGCGTCGCTCCCCGCCTCCAACGGCATCGCGACCGCCGACGGCCTGGCCCGCTTCTACGCCTCGCTGATCGGCGACGTGGACGGCGGCGCACGGCTGTTCCACCCCGGGACGGTGGAACTGGCCCGGGGCGAGCGGTCCGCGGGACCGGACCGGGTGCTCGTGGTGAACACGCGGTTCGGCCTCGGGTACATGCTGCACGGCAGCGCGTCCCCGCTGCTGTCGCCCGCCTCCTTCGGCCACCCGGGCCGCGGTGGCGCCCTCGGCTTCGCGGACCCCGAGTCGGGCATCGCCTTCGGCTATGTCACCAACGGCTTCCACCAGAGCGTGACGGCGGACCCGCGGGCACAGGCGCTCGTGCGGGCGGTGCGCACGGCGTCGGCCTGACCGCCGTGCACACCCCCCGACGGCCGTGCGTCACATGTGTATCGGGTGCGAGGTCCGCCCGGAGGACGTGTCGATCTCCTCGTGCGCCTTGGTCAGCAGCTCCATCGCGAGTTCGTTGAGCGCCCGTGCGCCGGCGATCTCCTCGCCGACCCGGGGCTGATTCGCGTCGGTGTGGTGCCTGCTGGCACTCCCGTGCGCTTTCACCTCACTCCCGTCGGGCAGGCGCACCAAGGCCGCCGCCCTCGTGTGCTGATCGTCCTCCTGGAACTCGAGCTCGACGTGCCATCCCACAGCGGTGTGCATCATGAGGACCACCTCCGGAATCACTGCTTCCAGGGTGCTCCTCGCCGCCCCGGACGTCACGTCGGCTCAGGCGGGCTTCTCGTCGAAACTGGCGAAGTACGCGGCGGCCATGTCCTCGTCGGCGTGGCCCTGCGCGGCGGCGCGGGCGAAGCGCTCGGCGGTGGCGGCGGCGACGTCGAGCCGGACACCGTTCTCCTCGCCGGCCCGCATGATCAGCCGCGCGTCCTTCTCCGCGGTGGCCACCGCGAACTGCGCCGGGGACAGGCCTCCGTCGAGCACCAGCCCCGCCTTGGCCCGCAGGTACCCCATGTCGAGCGGTCCGCCCTCGATGAGGTCGAAGAAGTCCCGCGGGTCCACACCGAGCGCCCGGGAGAGGGCCAGCACCTCGCCGGTCGCCGCGGTGACCGCGAGGACCCAGCTGTTGGCGACCAGCTTCAGCCGGGTGGCGCTGCCCGCCGCCCCGTCCTCGCCGGTCCACACGGTACGGGCGCCGACCGCGTCGAAGACGGGCGCGACCGTCTCCCGGCCCTGCGCCGGACCCGCGGCCAGGACGGTCAGCTGTCCGGCCTCCGCGGGCTGGCGCGTGCCGAGGACCGGGGCGTCGTAGAAGACGAGGCCGTGGTCGCGGGCGAAGCCGGCCAGGTCGGCGACCGACTCGAGGCCCGCGGTGGTCGACTGTACCCAGACGGCGCCCGAGGGCAGCGCCGGCGCCGCCTCGCGCATCACCTCCAGGACGGCGTGCCCGTCGTACAGCATGGTCAGGACGACGTCGGCGCCCTGGACGGCCTCGGCGGGGGTGTCGGCGACGTGGGCACCGTCGGCGGCCAGCGGCTCCGCCTTGGCACGGGTGCGGTTCCAGGCACGGACGGTGTGCCCGGCCCTCACGAGGTTGCGGGCCATCGCGGCCCCCATGATCCCGGTACCCAGGACGCTCACGGTGAGCTTGTCTGTCATGACGTCAACTTCCTGATCCGTGTGGCGAGTACGGCGCCGAGGCGCCCCTCCATGGTCGCTCAGCCACCGGGCTTTCCGGCGACGGCGCGAACGCCGTCCAGGTCTCGGCTCCCCGGACACGCCGACCGCGCCGAACGGCACGGGCGGTCCGCCACCGGCCGGACCACCCGAACGCCTCGCGGCCCCTGCGAACTGCCGTACGCCCGCGCGCTGTCCGCGCCGGCCGCCCCACCCCGGTCCCATCGTCCTGACCGGACGTCACTTTCCGCGTGGGCGTCCTAGCCGGAGTGCAGCATCAGGCCGATCCCGGCGACCAGCAGTCCCGCCGCCGCGATCCTCGGTGCGCCGAAGCGCTCCTTGAAGAACACGGCGCCGATCGCCGCGCCGACGATGACCGACGACTCGCGCAGCGTCGTGGACGCGTGCCTGTACCCAGGCCCGGCAGTTTGATCAGCATGGGGCAGGGGCGGGTACTTGAAGCATTTCACCTTGAGGCGGGGCAGCTCGCGCGGGCGATGGCCGGGGTCTCGGCGGCCGAGTGGCGTCTGCCGACACGGTGTGCGCCGTGGACGGTCAGCGACTTGCCGGCTCATGTCCGGGTGGTGATTGCTTGGCTGCCGGGGATGCTGGCCGCGCCGGCGCCGACACGTGCCGAGGTCTCGGCAGCGGGGTACTACCGGCCCGACGGCCGTTTCGCTCCGGACACCAACGCGGCTCGGATCGCCCTGGCCCGAGATCATGCGGCTGAACAGCTCAACGGTGCCGCGCTCGCCGACGACTTCGACGCCACTTGGCAACAGGTGGACCGACTGTGCCGGGCCGAGCCCGACGGGCGCGTGGTGCGCACCCGGCACTGCGATCCGATGCTCCTGTCGGAGTTCCTGCTGACGCGCGTGGTTGAGGTCGCCGTGCACGGCCTGGACCTGGCCGATGCCCTCGGGCGTGAGCCGTGGCTGACTTCCCAGGCCGCAGATTTGGTGCAGGGTCTTCTGCTCGGCCCGGATGGGGTGGCTGCACTGGAGAAGCTTGGGTGGGGGCAACTTCACTTCCTACGCAAGGCGACCGGGCGCGAGCCGATCACCAGGGAGGAGGCGTCGGACGTCAGCCGTCTGAACGTCCGGTGGCTCACGCTGGGTTGAGAGCGTCGCCAACTGACGCCGGCGCAACGGTAGAGCTCAATCGCGCTCTCATCGCACCGGACAGGGCTAAGGCGTACGAAATGGCTTCACCGGCGCCCTGACCAGCGAAGTTATCAACGCTGGGCCGCGTCCATGGTTGCCGTCAGCGCCCCGACTCCCCGGCCCGCACCGCAGCCTCCTGATCGCGGTAGTACGAGCGCCAGATCAACCGGTGCACTCGCGTCCAGCGCGGGATGGACCGAACGCCGGGGATGAAGGGGACCAGCACCAGCCCCAGGCTGAGCAGCGCCATCACGCCCCAGACCAGGGCGTCGGCGTTGCCGGACGACTTGAAGGGTTCGATCTGGTACCAGAACGTATAGAGCCACAGCCACGCCTGGCCCGGGTAGTTCCCCGTCTCGTTCATCATTCCCCATTGGTCGCCGCCCAGGTGCTCGGCGCGGGCCATGGACTCCAGGTAGGAGCCGTCGGAGAGGAAGAGCAGGGAGCGGGTGTAGTCGGTCTCGTAGAACTTGCCGCCTCCCTGCAACTCCCCGTCCAAGGCACCCGATCTGGCCAGGTCGAGAAGGCGCGCGGTGAGCACAGGGACCGGGCCGTAGTCGCCCTTGGCAACCTTGGCGGGGTCGCCGCCGGGAGACTTGGCCAGTGCGTCGGAGTAGGTCTTGCTCCAGTCCTGTCGGCGGGAGACCGGGGCAGCGGCCCAGGCCGCCAGGGCGGCGCTGACGCCAGGCGGTTCGGGGGCATGGGCCAGGGGGCCGAGTACCAAGTCGTTGGCGGTGTCCACCGGGATGCGGACCCCGGCGGCTTTCTGCAGTCCGACCGGGCCGAGCTTCTGCGCCGCGCCCGGCGTGTGGTTGTACGGGGGCCCGTACTCGGCCGTTCCACTGGTGCCGGCGAGTTCGGCCACGGCCGTCGCTGTGAAGTCCGGGCCGGCCGCCCGGGGCCAGGAAGCCAAGGTCACCGGTCTGACATCGGGCGAGGAGAAGACAGCGGCCAGACCCGCGGTGAGAAGCGCGACAGCCACCAGGGCGATCACGAACTCCTTGATCAGGTCGTACCGCCGGGTGGGGAAGGCGGCAGGGTCGGGCACTGCCGCCTTCCGGGATCGCCGGCCCGTCACCGCGCGTCCCGTGCCGCGGGCGCCGCCGTCCCGCCGGCCCCGGGGTCGGTCGCCCCGATGGGCGGGACGATTCCGCGCCACCGGACCAGCAGGACGTGCCCGGCGGTCAGCAAAGCGAGGACGAACGGAAGCAGCACGATGTGCCACATCAGCATCTGCCCGAAGTCCAGCACGTTGAAGAACGCGCCGATACCGACCGAGTTGAGCCCGTCCTTGGCCTGCCCTGCAATCCACTGCGAATCGAAGTTCTGCTGCACCAAATAGCCGGTGAAGGCAGTGCCGATCGCGGTGAGGAAACAGACCGCGCCGGTGATCCATGTCAGTGCCCGACGGCCGCGCCAGGCAGCCATGAAGAACTTGCCCCACAGGTGGATGACCATGAAGAACATCAACAACTCGACGCTCCACAGGTGCAGGCTGTTCACGTACCTGCCTGTCGTCGAGACGTGCCACCAGCCGGGTCCCTTCAGCGCGAGCAACCCACCGCTGACGAGCGCCATGATCAGCGAGGTCAGGGTGAGTACGCCGAAGACATAGATCCATGAGGACATGTACGCCGGCTGTGTGTCCGGCAGTAGTTTGGCCGGGGGCAGGGCCTTGACGGCCCTGCGACGCACCGCTCCGGTCCAACCGCCGGAGGCGGACACGTTCGTGTACGGCCCGGTGGCCGCGCCGTCCTCACCCGGAACGCTCATCTGCGGCCTCCGGGGAAGGGCAGCAGGAGGGCGGCGACGAAGACGATCACCATCAAGCCGATGACCACGAGGTTCGCGACGGACAACTGGATGACGCTCCAGTGCACATAACGCCCGACTCCGTTCAGATCGACGGGCGCGGCAAGCGCATGCCCGCCCGGCAGCAGTAGTCCCGTCATCGTCACGACCTGTCTTCCCGTCCCTCGCCGTACCGCTGGCGACAAGCAAAGCGCCTCTTGGAGCTCTCGGCATCCGGGCCAGCACGGACCATGGGCTGAAAGGCCCAACCGGAGCATGCGTCAGTGCGGGACCTGGTGGGCTTCGGCCCCACTCCAGGCTGCCGAGGCCACTCCTGCCTGGAAGTCCTCTGCCGCAACGACATGAACGACGTCAACAAGTCCGTGCAGGCCATCCAGGACGCCATCAAGCAGGTCAACGACATGCTGCCGCACACCTGGGTCGGCAAGGACGCCGACAACTGGTGCACCGAGTACAACGGGCGCATCGGGCAGCTGAACGCCCTGTTCTACATGAACCTCCCTTCCGAGGAGACCCGGCTGATCGAGAAGGCCAAGAAGGATCAGCAGGCGATGGACAAGAAGAGCCACGGGGGACACGGATGAGATCGCTTGCACGACGGTGAGGTCGTGTTCCCTGATTTCCCGCTCATCGGTCATATCGTCGCGTCGTGATCCGTCATAAAGGTGACGACAACCTCAAGTGCCGAAAACACGGCCGGTCTTGCGATCACTTTCAACCGGCATGGAGAAAAGCCGTGGGATCACGGATGGCCAACCCCATCAAGCTCGTGCCTGAACTGATGAAGGTGGCGGGAGCACCGCTGGTGGTGGCCCCCGGCACGGTTCGGGAACTCAAGCTTGCGGCCCGCCGCCTGCGCACTTATCGGCACCCTGGGCGAATTGCGAAGGGCTGGGGCATCAGCGGACCCCCGCCTGCACGAGGGACCGGCCGCCAGGTACTGCTGGTGGTAGCGCTCGGCCGCGTGATAGTCGCACCCCCCTGAGGGGAGGATCTCCGTCTCGACGCTGCCGTAGACCGTACCGAGGACTCATGGCGCGGGGCGACGCCGAGGTGTACGGGATGCCTCATCCAGCCCTCTAACCAGCGACGCTATTACTGCATGAGCAAAGCTTGACCGACGACTCCCGCAGTGCCGCGATCGGTGCGAGTGCGGCCCGGGTCTGGGCCCACAGCACCAGCCCGTAGGCCGCGACGGACAGGGCCGCGCCGAGCAGCCCCAGCAACGCGAACGGCCGCAGGAGGGCGACCGTCCCGCCGCTCCAGCGGCAGACGGCGTACGCGGGGATCGCCACGCCCTGGATCACCATCAGCCAGGCGGTGTAGCCGACCGGGGAGCCCGAGGCGCGCACGCCGAGCCCGTCGACGACGGTGTACGAGGCGATGGAGAGCCCGGTCGCGAGCGCTGCCCCGATCGCGGCCCAGTCGGGCCTGCGCCCGCGCAGCCCCCACAGCGCCACCCCGGTGAGCCCGGCGCAGGACAGCGCGATCCCCGCCGCGGCCCAGCCGTCGGGCACCTCGTGCGCGAAGACGGCCGCGAAGACGGTGACGACGAGCGGGGCGCTGCCTCGCGCGATGGGGTACGCCTGCCCGAAGTCGCCGAGCCGGAAGGACGTCATCAGCAGGACGACGTAGACGAGGTGGATGGCCGCGGAGGCGACCAGGTACGGCCGTGCCGCGGAGGCCGGCACAGCGACGAACGGCGCCAGGGCCAGCCCGATGAGGACACCGCCGGCCAGGATCAGGGTGAACCCGACGAGTTTGTCGGTGATGCGGTGGGCGATCGCGTTCCAGCTCGCGTGCGTGACCGCGGCGAGCAGGACGGCCGTGGTGACCAGCGGTGTCACGAGGTGCGCTCGCGCACGTCCACCAGAGTGCCGCCCGCGAGGGCGATCAGTTTCCTCGGCTCCATGGGGAAGACCGTGTGCGGGGTCCCGGCGGCCGCCCACACGAGGTCGTGCTCCAGCAGCGACCGGTCGGCGAGCACTTTGGTCCGCGTGCGGTGGCCGAAGGGCGGCACGCCCCCGATCGCATAGCCGGTCGTCTCCCGTACGACATCGGCCTTGGCCCGGGTGACGGCCGCGGCACCGAGTTCCTCCCGTACCCGTTCCACGTCCACCCGGGACGCCCCGCCCATGAGCACCAGCACGGGCTCTCCTCCCCCAGGCTCTCGGCTTCGCTCGAGCAGGGGCGGCCCCCACGCGGCGAAGATCAGCGACTTGCAGATCTGGCTGAGCTCGCATCCGAGGGCCGTGGCGGCCTCGGCCGCGGTGCGGGTCGCGTCCGGAAAGCGCCTGATCCGGGAGTGGAGCTCGCCGAGGCCCAGCTGCTCCAGGGCGGCGGCGAAGCGGGGGTGGGCTCCGGAGCCCTCGGCGTCGGCGTCAGTGGCGGCTGTCGTCGTCATGCGGGGCACGGTAACGGTACGTGTATGGGACAGGCGACCGGGTTTCACGGCGTGAAGGAGGCCGGCGAGGGCGCCCCGTCCCCACGGATCCCTCGCCGGCCGGTCATTCGGCGCAAGCGGCGCGTCAGACGTGCGCCAGCTCCCGGTCCACGTCCCCGTCCCTGGGCCGGCCCTCGTCCCGAGTGCGCAGGCCCTCGCCCTCCACGTCGACGTCGGGCAGGGCGCGGTCCAGCCACTTCGGCAGCCACCAGGCCTTCTTGCCGAGCAGCGCGAGCACCGCCGGGACGATCGCCATCCGGACGATGAAGGCGTCGAAGAACACCGCGACCGCCAGACCGAAGCCGATCATCTTGATCATCGACTCGCTGGAGCCGATGAAGCCGGAGAAGACGGCGATCATGATCACCGCGGCGGCGGTGACGACCCGGGCGCCGTGCCTGAATCCGGTCACCACGGCCTGGCTCGGCTTCTCCCCGTGGACGTACGCCTCCCGCATCCGGGTCACGAGGAACACCTCGTAGTCCATGGCGAGACCGAAGACCACGCCGACCATGAAGATCGGCATCATCGACATGACCGGTCCGGTCTGCTCCACACCCATCAGGCCGGACAGCCAGCCCCACTGGAAGACCGCGACCACGGCGCCGAGGGCCGCCAGCACGCTCAGCAGGAAGCCGAGGGCCGCCTTCAGCGGGACCAGGACCGAGCGGAAGACCAGGATCAGCAGGAGGAAGGCCAGGCCGACGACGAGGGCGAGATACGGGATCAGCGCGTGGTTCAGCTTCTGCGACGTGTCGATGTTCATCGCGGTCGTGCCGGTGACGAGGACCTGCGCG
>NZ_JBHYKH010000151.1:15771-17771 GCF_042741275.1 Streptomyces sp. NPDC058964 | reverse complement strand
CCCGCCCCCCGGGCCCCCCCCCCCCGCGCCCCGGCACCCGCGTTCGGCTCTCAGCGCTGGTCGCCCGACATCCGGCAGGCGTTCTCCGACAGCCTGGACACGCTCGAGGAGGAGACCGCCGTCCTGAAGGAGGCGGCCGGGAACAACCCCCGGGAACACCTCGCGGAACTGGTCGAGATGCATCGCAGGGTGACCATCCGCACGGCGCTCCACTGGGAGAAACGGAGCCACTGCGTCCCGAACCCGCCTCGCCAGGTCTTCGACGAAGGCGTCGCGCTCGCCCGCCGCCTGGCCGACCTGGCCGGTCCCGAGGAAGGCCGGCCGGCACTGGGCAGGGCGCTGACCGACCGGTCCATGCTCCTCGTCGCCGCCGGAGAATACGGCGAGGCCCACGACGACTTCGTGGAGGCCACGGCGCTGCTGGACTGAGGAGCCGGCGGAGACGGGGCGGAGATGCGGCGGCACAGCGGGGGCTGAAACGCGGGCTCATTCACCGGAGACGACGACGAGTGCCGGAGCGGGCGCCGGACCGCCTCACGTCTCCCGCAGCGGTGCGTACACGTCCGCCGACACCCCGAAGGTCCAGGCGACTCCCTGTCTGGCCGTCCCGGTCGCCGGCGGGACACGCAGCCAGTAGGTGCGCCGGGTCCCGTCCGGCTCCGGGGTGGAGTTGAGCACCTCCACCATCACGACCGGCTCGTCGCCGTCCAGGTCGATGCGCCAGAGCGTGCCGGTCTCGTCCCGGTGCACGGGGCGAGCCCCGGAGTCCGTGAGATAGCGGTCGTAGCCGTAGTACTCCAGCATCACACGGCGCAGCTCTGCGTTCTCCTCGGCCCGGATGCGTTCCGGCGTGAGGGCGCGGAGCCCGGCGAGGAAAGCGGCCGGTACCGGCATGCCACGCCAGGCGTGCAGGGCGAAGCCGTCGGGATAGGCGAGTGCCGGGCCGTCTCCGTGGTCGAGGCGGCCGGCCTCGTCGCGGTGCAGGGCGACCGGGCGTTCGCACACGACCGCCACCTCGGCGAACGGCCACCACCAGCCCGCACTGCGGCACACCTCGCCCAGCCCGTCCAGCGGGGCCCGGTCCGTGGGGAAGGCGGCGAGCCACGGCGCGTCGTGCTGGCCCAGCACGGCGTCCAGCAGGAGCAGCCGGATCTCCGCCTCCGCCCGGGAGCGGGCCGCTCGCTCCGACCTGCCGGCCGCGCCGGGCACCCGGGCCCCTGCCGAGCCCTGCCCGCTCGGCCCGGCCCCCGTGAACTCGTCCAGCACACCCTGGCGGATGCGGTCCACGAGCGCCTGTGTCGTCTCCCACAGCCGGCCGCCGGTCGCCGCCCAGTGCGCCGACCAGGCCTCCGCTCCCAACTCCGCGTGCAGCCTCGCCCGTTCGGCTGCCCACGGTGCGGTGCGCACCGCCTCGCGGACGCTGGGTCCGGTGTCCCGCACGGCCCGGATCAGGGCGACCGCCTCACGCGGGGAGCGGGCCCACACCACGCGCTCCGGCTCGGTGAGCCCGGCCCGCCGGTAGGCCAGCCGGACGCCCCGCTCCGCGCGCACCCGGTCGGCGGGAGCCGTCTGCGCCGCACACGCGCGCCAGAACCCGGTCTCGTCGGGAATCCCGGACCGTCCGCCGGTCCCAGCCTCCCCGCGAACCGCAGCCGACCCCTCGCCACCGGTACCCAACGCGTGCACGATGCTCATCGAACCCTCCGTCACCTTCCGCCGCACCGCCCTCAGTCCGCCACGATCCGCACGGACCCCGGCACGTACTCCCGCTGCCGGATCACCCGGTACCAGCCCTTGGGCAGGGCGATCGCCGCATGCTCCTCGTGGACCACCCGGCCACCCTGGGGCAGGTGCAGCAGCATCGGCCCCAACGGCCCCGGCTCCCGCACCAGTTCACCCGGCCCGAGGACCGCGTGCGCGTGGCCGGTGACCTCGCCCAGTGCCAGCACGAGCCGGCCCCGCCCGTCGCGGGGCGGGGGGGGCGGCGCGGCGGGCAGGCA
>NZ_JBHYKH010000151.1:0-15761 GCF_042741275.1 Streptomyces sp. NPDC058964 | reverse complement strand
GGCCCCGCCCGTCGCGCCGCTCCTTCGGCGCGGCGGCTACATGCGAGGGCACGGCCTCCTCCGCCACGGGCACCATCAGCACGTCTCCCTGCCGGTACACGGCTACCCCCTCCCGCCGGTGCACCCTGCTCCGGCCTCATGACACAGACCGTAGAAGGCACCACTGACAACGGGCCGTATCCGGCCCCGCCGCACGGCGTTGTCGGTCCCACTTGGTAGAACTGCGGTCATCACGGAACGGACCCTCTTCCTCCACAGGAGCAGCCGCATGACCATCGGTGACCACCTGCACGCGCTGTACCGGCTGCCCGCCCGCACGTTCCCCGGCCCCGACGCCCGTACGGACGACCTGCCCGAGACGGACTCCTTCGCCTGGCGGGTCACCAGCGACGTGTACGACGCGGACGAGGACTGGACGGAGGCCTTCGCCCGATTCTGCGCCGCGGTCGACACCACCCGCGTGCGGGCCCTGATAGTCGGGGCCTGGCAGGAGGCGTACGACACCGACCCGTCCGAGGTGATCGAGGCGCTGGTGGCCGCCCGGGACCGCTTCCCCGGCCCTGCGGGCGCTGTTCCTCGGCGACATGGTCGCGGAGGAGTGCGAGATCTCCTGGATCAACCAGACCGACGTCACCCCCCTCCTCGCGGCTTTCCCCGACCTCGAGGAGTTCGGCGTCCGCGGCGGATCCGGCCTGAGCTTCCCCGCCCTGTCCCACCCCGGTCTGCGCCGCCTCACCATGGAGGCCGGCGGGCTGCCCGTCGAGGCCGTCCGTGGCGTCGGCGCCAGTGACCTGCCGGCGCTGGAGCACCTCGACCTGTGGCTGGGCACCCCCGAATACGGCGGCGACAGCGAGGCCGCCGACCTGGAGCCGATCCTGTCCGGCGCCCGGCTGCCGCGGCTGCGTCACCTGGCCCTGCGCAACAGCGAGATACAGGACGCCGTGGCCGCCGCCGTGGCCGCCGCGCCGATCGTCGCCCGGCTGGAGGTGCTGGACCTGTCCATGGGTGTCCTGACCGACGAAGGCGCGTCCGCCCTGCTCGCCGGCCAGCCCCTCACCCACCTCAAGAAGCTCGACCTCCACCACCACTACCTCAGCGAGCCCGTTGTGGACCGGATCCGCCAGACCCTCGAGCCGGCGGGCGTCGAGGTCGACCTCGACCGTGACGACGCGGATGAGGACGAGGAAGACGACGGCACGGTGTGGCGGTACGTCGCCGTCGGTGAGTGAGCCGGGTCCCATGCGCTTCCACCCCTCGCACCTCAAGCGGTTCCACAACCTGCCCGTGCACGCCTTCGGCCCGGCCGGCGATGACGGTCCCGGACGCCGGCCCCGCCCGCGGCCCGAACCCGCCTCGGTCGCCTGGAAGGTGACCACCGATTGCGACCAGGCCCTCGAGCCGCTGTGGCGGCGGTTCCTCGACGACGTCCGCACACAGGAGGTCACCGCACTCGTCATCGGTGCCTGGTGGCAGGAGTGGGACGAGCACGGCATCGGCCCCGTGCTCGACCTGCTCACGGCCGACGCGCACCGCTTCCCGCGACTGCGCGCCCTTTTCCTCGCGGACGTCGAGTCCGAGGAGTCCGAGATCTCCTGGATCCGCCAGGGTGACCTCACCCGCGTCCTGCGCGCGTGGCCCGGGCTGGAGGAGATCGGGGCGCGCGGGGCGGACCAGCTGGTGATCGAGCCCCTGCGCCACGACCGGCTGCGCACCCTGCGCATCGAGTCCGGGGGCCTGGCCGCCGATCCCGTGCGTGCCCTGGCCGCCTGTGAGTTCCCGGCCCTGCGCCATCTGGAGCTGTGGCTCGGCACCGCCGAGTACGGCGGAGAATGCGCCGCCGAGGAGGTCACCGCGCTCCTCACCGCGCTGGGCCGCTGCCCCGGACTGCGCCACCTCGGAGTCAAGAACAGCGACATCCAGGACGCCGTCGCCGCCGCTGTGGCCGAGGCACCGGTGGTCGCGGGCCTCACCTCGCTCGACCTGAGCCTGGGCACCCTCGGGGACGAGGGCGGCGCCGCGCTCCTGTCGGGGCAGCCGCTGACGCATCTGCGCTCCGTCGACCTGCGGCACCACTTCATGAGCGACGAACTGGCCTGCCGTCTGCGCGAGACGCTGGAGCCGCACGGGGTCGAACTGGTCCTCACCCCGGCCCGCCGCCCCTCGTACCGCCCCGAGGCACGCTATGTCGCCGTCGGCGAATGAACCGGGACCGCGCTTCGCGGTCGTCGGCAACCCCGAGAACCGCCGTGTCACCCTCTTCGGGGACGCCGTGCGCGCGAGCGGACTCCCCGGACCGCGCGTCGTCGCCTGGACGGACGTACTGCGTGCCGGGGGAGCCGAGTTCGGGGCCGAGGAGATCGTCCGGATCGACTCGCCCGGCGAGAACGCCGAGGTGGAACGGCTGCTGCGCGGCCCCCTGGAAGCCACTCGGGTGGAAGGCTCGGCCCGCTGGTACGCCGGTTTCATCACGGCCTTGCGCGGGTTGCGCGGTGGGATCCGGCTCGACGACCCGGACGAACTCGCCGTGCTGTTCGACAAGCGCCGCTGCCACGCCGTCCTCGACGCGGCCGGAGTGCCGGTGCCGGCCTCGCCGACCTCGGGGCCCGGGGCGGCACCGGTGCGCGGCTGGGAGGACGTACGGGCGCTGATGCGGGAGCACCGGATGCCACGGCTCTTCGTCAAGCCCGCGCACGGCTCGTCGGCGTCGGGCGTGCTCGCCGTGGAGTCGGGCGGCGGAGGCCGGATCAGGGCGACCACCTCAGTGGAACTCGCCGCGGACGGCCGCCTCTACAACTCCCTCAGGGTGCGCCGCTACGAACGCGAGGCGGACATCGCGGACGTCGTCGACGCGCTCGCCCCCGACGGCCTGCACCTGGAGCGCTGGCTGCCGAAGGCCTCGCAACAGGGGCGGGCCGCCGACCTGAGGGTCGTCGTCGTGGCCGGCCGGGCCACCCACGCGGTCGTCCGTACCAGCCGCTCACCCATGACCAACCTCCACCTCGGGGGCCGTCGCGGCGATCTCGACGCGGCCCGGCGGGCCGTCGAGGCGGCAGGGGCGCGCTGGAGCGAGGTGCTCGGAGTGTGCGAGCGGGCCGCGGCCTGCTTCCCGCGCACCCTCTGCGTCGGTGTCGATCTGCTGCCCGCCGTGGGCTGGCGCCGAGCGGCGGTCGGTGAGGTCAACGCGTTCGGCGACCTCCTGCCGGACCTCACCGGCCTGCCCGGCAGCGGCGCCGAGGGGCTCGACACCTACGCCACCCAGGCCGCCGCAGCCCTGCGCCGTTTCGCCCCGGCCGGCCCCGACGCCACCGTGCACCACCAGTACAGAGAAGGAAATCCGCATGCCCTCGCCCGACCCGACGCCTGAGCCGGACATGAACGAGGTCGTCGGCAGTCACGACATCCTCCTCGTCACCCTGGACACCCTCCGCTTCGACGTCGCCGCCGAACTGGCCGCGGCCGGCCGCATACCGAACCTGGCGCGCCATCTCCCCGGCGGCCACTGGGAGAAGCGGCACGCCCCGGGCAGCTTCACCTACGCCTCCCACCAGGCGATCTTCGCGGGCTTCCTGCCGACACCGGCCGCCCCCGGCCCGCATCCGCGCCTGTTCGCCGCGAGCTTCGCGGGCAGCGAGACCACGGCCGACGGCACCTTCGTCCACGACACCCCGGACCTCGTCTCCGGCCTCGCCGAGGCCGGATACCACACGGTGTGCATCGGCGGCGTGGGCTTCTTCAACAAGCAGGGTCCGCTGGGCTCGGTGCTGCCCGGTCTGTTCCACGAGTCCCACTGGGCCACGGAGTTCGGCGTCACCTCACCCGCCTCGTTCGAGAACCAGGTGGCCCGCGCCGAGCACGTCGTACGCGAACTGGCCCCGGAACAGAAGCTGTTCCTCTTCGTCAACGTCTCCGCCCTGCACCAGCCGAACTGGTTCCACCTGCCCGGCGCGACACGCGAGGCGGGCGACACCCGTGCCACGCACGCCGCCGCCCTGGAGTACGTGGACCGGCACGTCGGACGGCTCTTCGCCGCCGCGAGCAGCCGACGGCGCTGTTTCGCCATCGTCTGCTCCGACCACGGCACCGCCTACGGCGACGACGGCTACACCGGCCACCGGCTCGGCCACGAGTCGGTGTGGACCGTGCCCTACGCCCACTTCTTCCTGGACCACCGCGCCGAGGCCGCCCGATGACCACAGCCCAGCTCACCAGCCCCTACCAGCACTACGTCTACGCCTACCCCCACAAGACGGCGTACCGCCGGCTGCCCGGACGGCCGTCCCTGAAGGCCCTGTGGGCGGCCGAGCCGAAGCACGCCCTCTCCCTGTATCTGCACATACCGTTCTGCGAGATCCGCTGCGGCTTCTGCAACCTCTTCACCCGCATCGGCGCCCCCGGCGGTCTCACCGGCGCCTACCTGGACGCCCTGGAACGACAGGCCACCGCGGTGCGCGAAGCCCTCGGGGACACGGAGCAGGTCCGGTTCGCCACGGCCGCCTTCGGCGGCGGCACCCCCACCTTCCTCACCGCCACCGAGCTGGAACGCCTCTGCGACATCGCCGAGCACCGCATGGGCGCCGACCTGCGCGCGGTCCCGTTGTCCGTCGAGGCCTCACCTGCCACCGCGACCGCCGACCGCCTCGCCGTCCTGGCCGACCGCGGTACCACCCGCCTCAGCCTCGGCGTACAGAGTTTCGTCGACGCCGAGGCCCGAGCCGCCGTACGCCCGCAACGCCGCGCCGACGTCGAGGCCGCCCTCGGCCGCATCCGCGACGCCCGCATCCCGGTCCTGAACATCGACCTCATCTACGGCATCGACGGCCAGACCGAACAGACCTGGCTGCACTCCCTGGACGCCGCCCTGTCCTGGCACCCCGAGGAGCTCTACCTCTACCCGCTGTACGTCCGTCCCCTCACCGGCCTCGACCGCCGCGGCCCCGGCCCGGGCCCCGACCCGGTGTGGGACGAGCAGCGACTGCGGCTGTACCGCGTCGGCCGCGACCACCTCCTCGCGCACGGCTACACCCAGCAGTCCATGCGCATGTTCCGCCGCACCGATGCCCCGCCCCAGGGCGCCGACGACTACGCCTGCCAGACCGACGGCATGATCGGCCTGGGCTGCGGCGCCCGCTCCTACACGGGCGGCCTGCACTACTCCTTCGACTACGCCGTGGACATGCACCAGATCCGCGCCATCGTCGACGACTACGTCACCACGACCGACTTCGCCCACGCCGAGGTCGGCTACCGCATGGACCCCGACGAGGCGCGCCGCCGCCACCTGCTCCAGTCCCTCCTCCAGGCCGGCGGCCTGCCCGTCGACGACTACCGGGCCCGCTTCGGCAGCCTTCCCGCCGACGACTTCGGTCCCGAACTCGCGCGCTTCGCCGACCGTGGCTGGCTGACGGACGCCGACCCGACCACGCTCAGGCTCACGCCCGAAGGCCTCGCCCACTCCGACGCCATCGGCCCCGGACTCTTCTCCCCTGCCGTCCGCGCCGCCATGGCCGCCTACGAGAGGAAGTGACCGGCCCGGCCATGGACCTGACCCTCCTGTACCGGGGCCCGCTCGCCTCCTGCGACTACGACTGCCCCTACTGCCCGTTCGCCAAGCGACGCGACTCGACCGCCCAACTGCGGGCCGACCGCGCCGCGCTGGAACGGTTCGCCGGATGGGCGGCGGCCCAGACCGGCGACCGTCTCTCGGTCCTCTTCACTCCCTGGGGCGAGGGCCTGGTCCGCTCCTGGTACCGGCGCACCCTCACGGAGCTCTCCCACCTCCCGCACATCCGCCGGGTGGCCATCCAGACCAACCTCAGCTGCCGCACCGACTGGCTGGCCGGGGCCGACCCCGACACCCTGGCCCTGTGGTGCACGTACCACCCCGGCCAGACGCCCTACGACCGCTTCCTCGCCAAGTGCCGTGACCTGGCCGAACGCGGTGTCCGCTTCAGCGTCGGCATCGTCGGCCTGCCCGAGCACCTCCAGGACGCCCGGCGTCTGCGCGCCGACCTGCCCGAGCACGTCTACCTGTGGGTCAACGCGGCCGAGGGCCACACCTACGAGGACCCCGAGGCCCCCGACTGGACCGGTCTCGACCCGCTCTTCCCGTACAGCCGCCGCCCGCACACCAGCGCCGGACTGCCGTGCCGCACAGGGGAGTCCGTGATCTCGGTCGACGGGGAGGGCACGGTCCGCCGCTGTCACTTCGTCCGTGCCGAGCTGGGCAACCTCTACGACGGCTCCTACCGCGCCGCCCTGCGCCCCCGTGCCTGCCCGCTCGCCGTCTGCGACTGCCACATCGGCTACGTCCACCTGGAGACGCTTCCGCTGTACGACGTCTTCGCGGGCGGAGTCCTGGAACGCATCCCGGCCGCGGTCGGCAGTCGCCCTGCGCAAGGACGAGTCGGCGATCACCACGGCCGGGGGTGACCGGCCCGACCCGGCCGTCGCCCCCGGACTCCCCAACGGGAATGCGCCTGTTGGCGAGTCCGGGGGTGCCCGGCACGGGTCAGCCGAGGGCGTCCGGCAGCCACAGGTCGGGGCCGAAGACCTCGTAGCGGATGTGCCGTGCCGGGACCCCGGCGGCCAGAAGCTGTCCGCGTACGTCCCGCATGAAGGGCAGCGGGCCGCACAGGAACACCGTGGCCCCGTCGGGCAGTTCGATCCCGTCGAGCTCCATCCGGCCCTCGCGGGCGGCGGGTTCCTCGGCGCCGGGCTGCTCGTACCAGAAGACAGCGCGTGCGCCCGGCAGCCGCTCGGCCAGGTCCCGCGTCTCGGCACGCAGCGCGTGGTCGGCGGGAGAGCGGTCCGCGTGCAGGACGAGTACCGGCCGGGTCGACTCGAGGGCGGCGAGGTGGGCGAGTATGCCCGTCATGGGGGTGCCACCGATGCCCGCCGAGACCAGCACGAGGGGGGTGGTGGGGTCGGCCGCGTCGTCCAGGAAGACATCGCCGAAGGGGGCCGAGAGGGTCAGTCCGTCACCCTCGTGGAGCTGGTCGTGCAGCTGGTTGGAGACCTCACCGTCCGGCGCGTCGGCCGTGCCCGCGACCCGCTTGACGGTGATCCGCCGCAGGTCGCCGCCCGGGTCCGAGGACAGGCTGTACTGGCGCAACTGGTGCACCCCGTCGGGCATCAGGACGCGCACGCTCACGTACTGGCCGGCCCGCGCCGACGGCGCCGGTTCGCCGGCGGCCGGGCGCCGCAGGTAGGCCCCCACCTCCGGGGGGTCGGGGCGGCGCTCGACGACCGTCCACTGCCGCCAGACGTGTCCGGGCCGGACGCCCGCGTCCTGGTAGAGCCGCGCCTCGCGTCCGATGAGGGCACCGGCCATCAGCCAGTACACCTCGTCCCAGGCCGCGGCGACTTCCGCGGTGACCGCGTCGCCGAGGACCTCTGCTATCGCGCCGAACAGGTACTTGTGCACGATCGTGTACTGGTCGTCGGTGACCCCCACGGCGGCGTGCTTGTGCGCGATCCGGTCCAGCAGCGCGTCCGGGCGGCTGTCCGGGTCGTCGAGCAGTGCGGTGGCAAATCCGGCGATGGATCCGGCGAGCGCGCGCCGCTGGTCACCACTGGCCTGGTTGCCGCGGTTGAACATGCCGTCCAGCAGCTCCGGCCGGTCGCGGAACATGGCGCCGTAGAAGCGCGTCGTGATCTCGTCGAGGGCGCCGGCCACGGCGGGCAGGGTGGCACGCACCGTGGCGGCGGATTCTGCGGACAGCATGAAACCTCCCGTACAAGGGATGGGTGGGAAGGGAGCCGCGACGCAGCGGGGCGGCGGTGCAATGTCTATCAGGCATCCGACCGCGTTTCGGCGTCGTTTCGCGGCACGGAGGGGATTAGGGCCGAGTGGCCCTGCGTATCGGGCGCATCGGCCCCACCGGGCCCGCGCGGCCCGGGGACCGTCGGCGCCGCGGGCGGTTCCCCCCCGGCCCCGTCCGCGGGATCGCGCGGGAATTCCGGCAGCCGGGGACCGTTCTGCCCCGTGGGCCGGTTACGGTGCCGGAGACACACGACACGGAACAAGGAGCACGCGATGGCGGACGGCGAGCGGCCGGGCCCCGACAGCCCGATAAGGGTCTTCCTGCTGGACGACCACGAGGTGGTACGGCGCGGGGTGCGCGACCTGCTGAACGACGAGCCGGACATCACGGTGGTCGGTGAGGCCGGCACCGTGGCGCAGGCACTCGTCCGCGTGCCCGCGCTGCGGCCCGAGGTGGCCGTTCTCGACGTGCGGCTGCCCGACGGCGACGGCGTGACCGTGTGCCGGGAGCTGCGTTCGAGCATGCCGGACCTGGCCTGTCTGATGCTGACCTCGTTCGACGACGAGGAGGCCCTGCTGGACTCGATCATGGCCGGTGCGTCGGGGTACGTGCTCAAGCAGATCCGGGGAACGGACCTCGTGTCGGCCGTGCGGACGGTGGCCGCCGGCCAGTCCCTGCTCGACCCCAGCGCCACGACCCGGCTGATGGCCAGGCTGCGCCAGGGCGGGCAGGAGGAGGCGGAGCCGGATCCGGTGCCCGGGCTGACCGAGCGGGAGCGCGAGATCCTGGAACTCATCGGTGAGGGGTTGACCAACCGTCAGATCGGTCAGCGGCTGTTCCTGGCGGAGAAGACGGTGAAGAACCACATCTCCCGGCTGCTGGCCAAGCTGGGCGTGGAGCGACGCGTCCAGGCCGCCGTGATCGCCAGCCAGACCAAGGACCGGCTCAAGCAGCAGGGCGGCTGAGGAACCGCACCCGTTCGGACACCTGGCCCGGGCCGGTCAGGCCGCGGAGGGCGAGGGAGTCCCGGAACGGGACGGCTCCGGGGCGGCGGGCAGCATGCTCAGCAGCATCACGCTGGGCTCGACCGCACGGACGGTGTGCGGCAGCCGCGCGGGCAGATGGATCCAGCTTCCCGGGACGGCCTCGGTCTTCTCCTCACCCAGCACCAGCTCGAGGCGGCCCTTGACGACCTGGATGACGACGGGGAGGGCCGAGGTGTGCTCGGTCAGCTCCTGGCCGGCGGCGAAGGCGAACCCGACCACCCGCAGCCGGTCGTCGCGGTACAGCACCCGGCTGAGCGTGCCGTCCTCCGGGACGGCCAGCTCGGCGATCAGATCGGTGATCACGGTGGCGGACATGCGGATTCCTCCTCAGGGCCTGGACCGGGGCGGGGACGGCGACGGGGCCGATCGCGCCGAGGTGGGCGCGGCGGCGGAAGACGCGGCGCATCTGCACGATCCGGCGACGGGCGGCCGGGTCGCGCAGGGCCCGGGACACGATGCCCAGGGCAGCCGCCGGGCCGAGCGTCCACCGGGTCGGCTCGGCACCGCCGGGCCGCAGCACCCGCTTGCCCGGACGCGCCAGGAGCCAGTGGCCCGGCATCCGGCCCGCGTCCAGCCCGGCCCCGGGGACGTCCTTCTGGAGGGCCCGAGGATGCGCCGATGACATGTCGTGCTGCCTCGCTCTTCGCCCGCACCGACCTCACTTGGGTGAACCTAACTCCCTGGGCCGTCCGAGTGCGGGGGCCGAAGGTCCCTGCCGCAGGGCCGTGCGGGCCGTCTTCGCAAGGCAGCGCGGTGGCCGGTCACGGCAGGCTGCTCCAGTAGGGCCAGAACCGGGTGAGTACGAGCAGCGCGATCACCCCGTACCAGGCACCGAGCAGCATCCAGTGGGTGTCCTGGAGGAGCTCCCGGACGCCATGGGGGACCGGCACGATGCCGTTTTTCACGCAGTGCAGGGACACGCTCCAGAAGAGGGCGATGGTGACGACCCAGACGACGGCGCAGTACGGGCACACCTTGTCGAGTTCGTACAGCGACTGCGCGATCAGCCAGTGCACGAACACGACCCCGGACAGTGCCCCGGCACCGAGCGCGAGCCAGAGTCTGCGGTGCAGGCCCGCCCCGCTGAGCACGGCGGCGCCCAGGACGGCCACGGCGGCGAACGCACCCAGGCCGATCAGCATGTTGGGAAAGCCGAACAGACTGCCCTGAGGACTGGACATGACGCCGCCGCAGCTCACCACCGGGCTGATGTTGCAGGGCGGCTGGTAGGCGGGGTTCTTCAGCAGACGCCAGTCGTCCACGGCGAGGCGGAAGGAGGCGAGCCAGCCGAGGACGCCGGTCAGGAGCATCACCAGGCCCGTGCCTCGGCTCGCGCCCGATCCGGAGGGGGAGCGGGCCGTCGCGGTGGCGTCGGGGGTGCGGGCCTGTCCGTCGATCATGCGGCGCGCCGCGGGGAACGGGCCGTCCGGACGCGGGCCCGGGCGGTCGCACCGGCCACCGGCGCGGCCCGTCTGCGGTAGACGAGAGAGGGCCGGACGAGGTAGCCGACCGGGGCGCTCCACACGTGCACCAGCCGGGTGAAGGGCCAGGCGGCGAAGAGCAGGCAGGCGGTCAGCGCGTGCAGCCGGAACAGCAGTGGCGCGCCGGCGATCACCTCGGGCCGCGGCTGCAGGGTGAAGACCCCGCGGAACCAGACCGAGACGGTCTCGCGGTAGTCGTAGCCGCCACCGAACACGTTGTGCGCGGCGGTGGCGCTGATGCCCAGCAGGACGGTCGCCGCCAGCAGCGGGAACAGCAGCTTGTCGCTGCGGTCGGTGCCCAGCCGGATCCGGCGGGTCAGCAGCCGGCGGGCGCACAGCATGCCCAGCCCCGTGACCATGGCGACCCCCGCCACCGAACCCGCCCACACGGCCGTGGTGTGATACGCGTGCTCGCCGATGCCGGCGGCCTCGGTCCACGAGGCGGGCACCGCGAGCCCCACGACGTGGCCGGCGATCACCATGAAGGCGCCCAGGTGGAACAGCGGGCTGCCCCAGCGCAGCCAACGGTGCTCGAGGAGCTGGCTGGTGCGGGAGGTCCAGCCGAACTGGTCCTGCCGATAGCGCCAGACGTGCCCGACCACGAACACGGCGAGGCAGATGTAGGGGAAGGCGACCCACAGGAGCAGGTCGGTGGTCGAGGCGTTCATCGGCGGCCTTCCGGACGTACGGACGGGATCAGCGTCGGCGGGGCCTGCTCGGGCGGGACGAAGGCGCCGGGCGGGGCGAACTCGCCGTCGCCGTACGTCCCGTACGGATCGAGGCCGACCTCCTCGTTCGGCGGGCCCTCGGCGACGAGCCGCGCCACCGCCGCACGGTCCGCCTCGGTGGGCGGCGGCAGCAGGCTGAGCAGCGCACCCAGCAGGTGCCGGTACGGCGAGTCCGTGTCGGTCAGGGCACGGTGGATCAGCTCCAGGCCGCGCCGGTGCTGACGCAGCGGAGCCTCGCCGGCGCCCGGCCCGTCCAGGGCGGCGAACTCCAGGACGACGGGCAGGTGGTCGGGCAGTTCGCCGCCGTCGGTGTCCCAGCCCTTGGCGCGGTACCGCCGGGCCAGTGCGAGCAGGGCCATGCCGCGGCGCCGGGTGTCGCCGTGCAGGTAATAGGTGAGGTAGAGGCTGCTTCTGCGGCGCAGGTCGAACATCTCCACGTAGTGGCGCTCCAGCGCCTCGGGATCCTGCGCCGCGAACCAGGCGGTGAACCGTGCCAGGTGCGCCGCCGCGGGCGTGGCCGGCAGGGCCCGTGCCGTGGCCGTCAACTCCGTCCCGGCCGCCGTCAGTTCGGCGTCCGGGTACTGCAGGAGCAGGGACACGAGGCGGAGCACCAGTGCCCGGTCCGCCGACTCCTCGGGCGTGAGCCGGGCCCGGCGGCGGGCGGCCGCGCGGATCCTGGTGCGGACGATGGCGGGAACGGTGGCGGGCAACGGGCTCATGCGGGGCCTTTCGTGGTGTTGCGGCGCAGCGTGGGGATGCCGAGCATCACCCGTCGGCCCCCGGCGGCGGCCGGGTCGCCGGAGGACTCGACCGGGCAGCGGTTCTCCAGCGCGCTGAGCGCGGCCGCGTCCTCCTTGTGCGCGGCCGGGACGACGTACCGGTCGGCGTACTTCGCGACGGCGAGCAGCCGGTGCAGGTCCTCCGCCTCGCGCGCGGTGAGGCCCACGGCCCGCAGCGCGCTCTCGTCGGCCGTCTGCGCGACGGTACGGGCGCGCATGTACGAACGGAGCGCGGTGAGTTTCATCAGCACCCCGGCGACCACGTCGGTGTCTCCCGCGGTGAACAGGTTCGCCAGGTAGTCGAGGGGGATGCGCAGCCGGGCGACGGCGGCGAAGACGTGGTCGGGGTCGTCCTGGTCTCCGCCCGCCGCGCCGACGGCGTCGAGGACGGGGGAGAGCGGAGGCACGTACCAGACCATCGGCATGGTGCGGTACTCCGGGTGCAACGGCAGCGCCACCTTGTACCTCATCACCAGGTCGTACACCGGGGAGCGGCGGGCCGCGGCCAGCCAGTCCTCCGGGATGCCCGACTCCCGTGCCGCCGCCACGACTTCCGGGTCGCCGGGGTCGAGGAAGACTTCGCGCTGGGCGTCCAGCAGGTCCCGCTCGTCCGGGGTGGCCGCCGCCTCGCCGACCCGGTCGGCGTCGTACAGCAGCAGCCCCAGGTAGCGCAGCCGCCCGACGCAGGTCTCGGAACAGACGGTGGGCTGGCCGGCCTCGATGCGCGGGAAGCAGAACGTGCACTTCTCGGCCTTGCCGGTGGCGTGATTGACGTACACCTTCTTGTACGGACACGCGGTCACGCACATGCGCCAGCCGCGGCAGCGGTCCTGGTCGACGAGGACGATCCCGTCCTCGACACGCTTGTACATCGCTCCCGACGGGCAGGCCGACACACAGGCCGGGTTGAGGCAGTGCTCGCACAGGCGGGGCAGATGGAAGAGGAAGGTCTGCTCGAACTCGAACCTGACCTTCTCGGCCCACTCCCCGGTCAGGTTGGGGTCGCCGCCGGCGTTCTCGGGGGCACCGCCGAGGCCGTCCTCCCAGTTGGCGCCCCAGGTGATGGCGGTGGGCCTGCCGGTGAGGACCGAGCGGGGGCGGGCGACGGGGATGTCCTCTCCCGCCGGGGCGCTGACCAGGTTGTCGTAGTCGTAGGTGACCGGCTCGTAGTAGTCCTCGATGGCCGGCAGGTCGGGGTTGGAGAACAGGGACAGCAGGCGCTTGACGCGTCCTCCGGACCGCAGGACCAGGCGACCGCGCCTGTCGAGGATCCAGCCGCCCTTCCAGTGCTCCTGGTCATCGTAGCGGCGCGGGTAGCCGACGCCCGGCTTCGTCTCGACGTTGTTGAACCAGGCGTACTCGACGCCGGTGCGGTTGGTCCACGTCTGCTTGCAGGTGACCGAGCAGGTGTGGCATCCGATGCACTTGTCGAGGTTCATCACCATCGCCACCTGTGCCATGACGCGCATATCAGTACTCCACGTCCTGTGAGCGACGGCGGATGACGGTGACCTCGTCGCGCTGGTTTCCGGTCGGGCCGTAGTAGTTGAAGGCGTAGGTGAACTGCGCGTAGCCGCCAGCGAGATGGGTGGGCTTGAGCAGCAGCCGGGTCAGCGAGTTGTGGATGCCGCCGCGCTTCCCGCTGACCTCGGTCTTCGGGACGTTCACCGTGCGGTCCTTGGCGTGGTACATGTACACCGTGCCCTCGGGCATGCGGTGGGTGACCACGGCGCGGGCCGCGACCACCCCGTTGCGGTTGTACGCCTCGATCCAGTCGTTGTCCTTGACGCCGATCTTCTCCGCGTCCGCGGTGGACATCCAGATGACCGGGCCGCCGCGGGAGAGGGCGAGCATGTAGGCGTTGTCCTGGTACTCGGAGTGGATGGACCACTTCGAGTGCGGGGTCAGATAGCGGACCGTGACCTCGGCCCGGCCCTTCTCGTGCAGCTCCTCGTCTCCGTAGTGTCTGCGTGTGTTCAACGGCGGCCGGTAGACGGGGAGTTGTTCGCCGAGTTCGGCCATCCAGTCGTGGCTGACGAAGAAGTGCTGACGGCCGGTGAGGGTGTGCCAGGGCTTCTTGTGCTCGGTGTTGATCACGAACGGTGAGTAGCGGCGCCCGCCGGTCTCGCTGCCCGACCACTCGTACGACGTCATCACCGCGCGGGGCTGGGTGCGCGTGTCGGCGAAGGTGATCCGTTCCGCCTCGCGCTCGGCGGCCAGCTCCACCAGCCCCTCGCTGCCCGTCAGCCGCTCCAGCTCCCGGAAGCCCTCGGTCGCCAGCCGTCCGTTGGTGGTGCCGGACAGGGCGAGGATCGCCTCGCACATGTCCGAGGCGGTGGCCAGGGACGGGCGCCCCTCCGCGACGCCCTCGCGGACGGTGCCGCACCGTCGGCGCAGCTCGTCGATCTCCTGGTCCGGATGAACGGTCACCCCCTTGGTGGTCGTCCCGAGCCGGTCCAGCAGGGGGCCGACCGCCCGCATCTTCTGTGCCACCGAGGCGTAGTCCCGCTCGACGACCACCAGTTTGGGCATGGTCCGGCCCGGGACCGGTTCGCACTCCCCGGTCTTCCAGTCCCGTACGACGCCGCCGGGCTGGGCGAGTTCGTCGGGCGTGTCGTGCTGCAACGGCACCGCGAGGACATCGGTGCGGGTGCCGAGGTGCCGGGCCGCGAGCTCGCTGAACCGGTCGGCGATGGTCAGGAACGCGTCGTAGTCGGTGCGGGCCTGCCAGGGCGGGGCGATGGCCGGGGTGAAGGCGTGCACGAAGGGGTGCATGTCCGTGCTGGACAGGTCGTCCTTCTCGTACCAGGTCGCGGCCGGCAGCACCACGTCCGCCAGCAGTCCGGTCGATGTCATCCGGAAGTCCATCGTGACCAGCAGGTCGAGCTTGCCCTCCGGGGCGTCCTCGCGCCACACCACCTCCCGGGGCCGTCCCTCCGGAGGCGTCTGCTCGGACCGCACCGCCGCGTCCGTGCCCAGCAGATGGCGCAGGAAGTACTCGTTGCCCTTGCCGGAGGAGCCGAGCAGATTGGCCCGCCACACGGTCAGCACGCGCGGGAAGTTGGCCGGGTCGTCGGGATCCTCCGCGGCGAACCGCAGCCGTCCCGCCTTGAGTTCGTCGACGACGTGCCCGGCGACCGGACGGCCCGCGGCGGCCGCCTCGTCCGCGAGATCGAGCGGGTTGCGGTTGAACCCGGGATGGCCGGGCGTCCAGCCCAGACGAATCGCCTGCGCAAGACAGTCCGCCGTGGACCGGCCCGCGAAGCGGCCCTCACCCAGCGGCGAGGCGAGCTCGTCGGGGCCGAACGCCTCGTAGCGCCACTGGTCGGTACTGAGGTACCAGTAGGAGGTGCCCGCCATGTGCCGGGTGGGCCGCTGCCAGTCGAAGGCGAAGGCCAGGTGCTGCAGGCCGGTGACCGGGCGGACCTTCTCCTGACCGACGTAGTGCGCCCAGCCGCCGCCGTTCACGCCCTGGCAGCCGGTCATCGTCGTCAGCGCCAGGAACGCCCGGTAGATGGTGTCGGAGTGGAACCAGTGGTTGGTGCCCGCGCCCATCGCGATCATCGAACGGCCCTGAGTGCGCTCGGCGTTGCGGGCGAACTCGCGGGCGATGCGCGCGGCCTGCTCGGCGGGCACGGAGGTCACGGTCTCCTGCCAGGCCGGGGTGTACGGCTGGGACGCGTCCTCGTACGACGACGGCCAGCCGCCCGGCAGGCCGGGACGCCGTACCCCGTACTGGGCGAGCATCAGGTCGAAGACGGTCGTGACGAGCCGCCCGCCGATCGTACGGACCGGGACGCCCCGGACCATCGTGGAGCCACCCTCCGTGCCGCCCTCGTCGAAGCGCGGCAGGGCGATCTCGACGGTGTCCTCCGCCCCGTCCAGCAGGGTCAGCGCGGGCTCCACGTCGCCCAGGTCGAGATTCCAGCGGCGGGGGGGGGCGCGCCCCCCCCCCCCACCCCCC
>NZ_JBHYKH010000150.1:14587-17808 GCF_042741275.1 Streptomyces sp. NPDC058964 | reverse complement strand
TCGTCGTGGTCCCGCACAAGTACTTCAGCCCCCTTCCGGCGGCCGCCCCGGCGTCGTCGTCCGCCGCCGCGGCCACACCGGCACCCGCGGCGTCCGCGCCCCGCGACCCGGTGGCCGCCGAGTCCGTGGCGGCCGGCTCCGCCGACGTGGTGGACACCACGCCCGGCGGACTGCCCCGGCGCAGGAGCAGGCACCGCGAGTCGGAGCCGGAGCAGCCGTCGCGGCCGGCCGGACGCGCGGACGGCGCCAGGGTCGCCGCGGTTCCGCCGGACGAGTCCTTCGCGGGCCTCGCCGCCTTCGCCACGGCCGGACGCGAGTCCACCGGACCGGAGACGGCGACCGTGGAGGGGT
Source organism: Streptomyces sp. NPDC058964 (assembly GCF_042741275.1). Classification (NCBI taxonomy): domain Bacteria; kingdom Bacillati; phylum Actinomycetota; class Actinomycetes; order Kitasatosporales; family Streptomycetaceae; genus Streptomyces; species Streptomyces sp. NPDC058964. The sequence goes on along the minus strand of NZ_JBHYKH010000150.1, from coordinate 17,457 downwards.
CCGGCCAGTTCGGGGTTCCGGCCGCTGCCGGGGACGAGGCCGTGGAGGAGGACACCCTCGGCCTGCGCCGGGAGACCGACGCACCCGCGACGGCCGGCGGCCGCGCGCAGGGCTTGGGAGTCGAGTCCGTGGAGGGACCGGCGGCGGTCCACGACCGCGTGCCGGGCCCCGGACCCGAATCCGCCGTGGCACCCGCCAGGTCCGACCGCCGCGAGTCCACCGAGCACCGAATTGAAGAGAGCGACTGGTCCACATGACGCAGCAGGGAACCGACGTGAGCTGGGCGCTCCGCGATCTGGTGGAGAGCATCCCGGAGATCCGCTTCGCCCTCGTGGCCTCCAGTGACGGCAAGGCCATCACCTCCTTTGGCGCCGAAGACCCCGACGACGTGGACCGTTTCGCGGCGGTGGTGGCCGGACTGCAGGCCCTGGCCCAGCCGGTGGCCGAGCAGTTCCCCAAGTACGCGGGGCAGTTGCGGCTCGCGATGATCGAGGTCGACGGGGGGCATCTCTTCGTCGTGCGGGCGGGTGTCGAGACGTATCTCGGTGTCCTGGCCCGTGAAGGTCTCGACCAGGGTCTGCTGGGACACCAGATGAGGGACCTGGCCCGCAGGATGGGTGAGCTCCTCGGCACCACTCCGCGCCTGGAGGAGCACTCTGGATGAGTGCTCCCCGCCGGCCCACGGACCCGTCCGGTCTCGAGCGCTACTACGTCCTCACCGGGGGACGCAGCGGACCGGGCGGGTCGGCGTCGAGCCTCGACGTGGCGACCCTCATCGTCTCCCACACCGCTCCCGGTCCGGGGATGCAGCACGAGCACGAGGAGATTGTCCGGCGTTGCCGCGATCCGCTGTCTGTGGCCGAACTCGGCGCCCATCTCGGATTGCCCTTCAACATTCTCGCGGTGCTGCTGGCGGATCTGCTGGACGCAGGCCGTATCGAAGCCCGTGATCCCATCCCGGCGCACCACGCCGGACGCGGGCCCGACCTCGCGCTCCTTCAGGAGGTACTCAGTGGACTTGAAAGGCTTTGACCGTCCCGGCAAACCCGCCGCCGGGGGCACCCGCTCGGTCAAGGTGATGATCGCCGGCGGGTTCGGCACCGGAAAGACCACCATGGTCCGCTCCGTCAGCGACATCAAGCCGCTCACCACCGAGGAGACGCTCACGCAGGCCAGCGTCGAGGACGACCGTCTCATCGGCGTCGCCGACAAGGCCGAGACCACCGTCAGCCTGGACTTCGGCAAGATCAGCCTCAACGAGAGCCTGATGCTGTACCTGTTCGGCACCCCGGGTCAGGAGCGCTTCTGGTTCCTGTGGAACGGTCTTTTCAAGGGTGCGCTCGGCGCGGTGGTCCTGGTGGACACCCGTCGGCTGGCCTCCAGCTTCCGGGCGATCGAGGAGATGGAGCGGCAGAACGTGCCCTTCGTCATCGCGCTGAACATCTTCCCGGACTCCAAGGAGCACCCGATCGAGGAGATCCGGGACGCCCTGGACATCCCCCCGCACACTCCGGTCGTGGCCTGCGACGCCCGCGACCGGGCCTCCAGCCGGGACGTGCTCGTCGCGCTGATCCGGCATCTTCAGGAACGCTCGGCTGTCGCACTGGAGTCCCGATGAACGACCAGTCCCACGGTTCCGGTGTCACGGGCGGTTGCCCCGTCGCGCACGGTCAGGGCATCACCCGGCTGTACGGGCCGGAGTCGGCGACCGATCCGCACGGCATCTACGAACGGCTGCGCAAACGGTACGGCGCGGTCGCCCCGGTCCTGCTGGAGGGCGACGTCCCCGCCTGGCTGGTGCTCGGCTACCGCGAGAGCCGCCGGGTGCTGGACAACCCGCTGCAGTTCAGCCGGGACGCGCGGATCTGGCGGGACTGGCGGGAAGGACGGGTCGCGGAGACTTCCGCGCTGATTCCGATGCTCGGCTGGCGTCCCGACTGCGTGTCCCAGGACGGCGAGCCGCACCGCAGGCTGCGGGGCGCCGTCAACGATGCGCTGCAGGCTGCTGTCGGCCGTGGTATCCGGCGCCACGCCACGCACTTCGCCAACAAGCAGATCGACGGGTTCGCGGACAACGGCCGGGCCGATCTGGTGGCGGACTACGCCGACTATCTGCCGATGCTCGTGATCACCCGCGTTCTGGGGCTTGCCGAGGCGGAGGGGCGCCGGCTGGTCGAGTCCTGCGCCCAGGTGCTCAAGGGCGGCGAGGACGCCGTGGTGCACGACGGCATGATCAGGGAGATCTTCGGTGAACTCGCCGAGCGCAGGCGGTCCGAACCCGGCTCCGACCTCGCCACCGGACTGCTGGAGCATCACGCGGCTCTCGACCACGACGAGGTCGTCCACCACCTGCGTGTGGTGCTGATCGCCGCGCACGTTACGACCAATCTGCTGGCCCGGGTGCTGCAGCTGGTCCTGACCGACGCCTCCCGGCTCTCGGGGCTGACCAGCGGTCAGTTGAACATCTCGGCGGTGATGGAGGAGGTCATGTGGAACTCTCCACCGCTGGCCGTCCTGCCGGGGCGCTTCGCCGCCAGCGATGTCGAACTGGGCGGGCAGCGCATTGAGGAGGGCGACCTGCTCGTTCTCGGTCTCGCCCCGGGCAACCTCGACCCCGAGGTCCGGCCCGACCCGGGTGTCTCGGTGCAGGGCAACCAGGCGCACCTGGCGTTCGGCGCGGGCCCGCACGAGTGCCCCGGGCAGAGCATCGGGCAGTCCATGATCGAGGTTGCGGTGGACGTCCTGCTGCACAGGCTGCCGGGCCTGCGACTGGCGGTGCCGGCGGATGAGCTCACCACGACCGCCTCCACCTGGGATTCCCGGCTGGACAGGCTGCCGGTCGAGTTCCCGGTGTGAGCACGCTGCTGCCC
>NZ_JBHYKH010000150.1:2073-14577 GCF_042741275.1 Streptomyces sp. NPDC058964 | reverse complement strand
TCTCTCACTGTCGCGGTGTGTGTGCGCGGTTGCGAGAGCTGCGGCGCGCGCTCTCCAGCCCCCCCGGCCCCCGCGCCGTTGCCTCACAGGGCCGGCAGGCCGTCCACGGAGCCTCGTCCGGCCAGCTCTGCGGCGGCCGCCGGGCCTTCCTTCGCCGCCGCGTGGCGGCCCGGGACCAGCGTCCACTCGTGGTTGCCGTTGATCCAGTGCTGGATGGCCTCCACACCCGTCCGCACTCGGTCCCGCTCGTCAGGACGCGGTTGCATCCTGATCATGTGTTCGATCAGCTCGTATGCGCCGCGTAGGCGCTTGTCGAGGCCGCACTGCCGGGGCAGGCCACAGCGGCGGAATCACCGAAAGCGCTGGTCCGGGCAGTGATACGCGGTCGGCCCCGTCAACCGCCCAGCGCAGGGGAAAGCGTCGCTCCGATCCCGGTTCGAATGGGCCGCGGCACCGGTCCGAGGCTGATGGTGGGGACGGCCCCACCACCATCCACCGGGTTCCTGGAACAGGATTGAGGCGTCAGCCGTCGAGCCAGTCGCCCGCGAGGTCCGTGGGACGGTATCCCGTGGCGTTCCAGAGGAAATGCGGGTGGGCGCAGCCGAACATGTAGGCGAGCAGTGCGATGTCTTCCCTCCCGGTTTGCGGGTCGTGCAGGGTGTAAAAGTATTCACATCCGACTGTGCCGGCGTCTTGTTGGACATCACGAGCGCGGTCCGGGGACGGTGCGGCGCTGGATGCCTCCACGGCGGCGACGTAGGTGCGGCGCAGGATCTCCCATGTGCTGTCGGTGTTGCCGTACCAGGGGCCGTGCAGTGCCTCGAAGGCACGCAGCTCGGTGTCGAAGAGGGGCCATGTCCGGGGGTATTGGGCTCGGCAGCGGGCGGACAGCTCGGCGGTCCGGGTGCTCAGTGCCGGTGTGGTGGGCCGCGGGGCGATGGTGAGGGTGGTGCCGTGGGTGAGGATGCCGGTGCATGCGTTGGGCTGCAGGTCGCAAAGCGGGCACGCCTCGGCCGGGGGGAGGCCCTGGGTGATGCCGTCGAACCACAGGGCGTGGCGGCCCGTGAGCCCCAGCCAGGCTACGGTGCTGGTCATCAGCCAGGTGTTCCACATCGGGGAATGCGCCTCGGGCATGCAGCCGTACTTGACGAGGGCGATGGCGCAGGCAGCGTAGAGGGCCTTGGTGTGGGTGGGCATTTCGGCGAGCCAGAAGTTGCTGATCTCGCCGGTGAGGGCGTCGGCTCGTACGTCGGTCATGTCGTCGATGACGCGGCACAGCAGCAGGGAGGCGAGGTGTTCCTCCTGCCAGAGTTCGGTGTCGGGTGAGACGTGCCAGAACAGGCAGTCCAGCATCTGCAGGAGTGCGTAGGTGCTCTGGCCGAGCGGGTTGGTCTGGGGGAGCGTGACGCTGCCCGCGTGGTGCTGTTGGAGCCAGTACTCGTCGACGGATCGCTTATGGGCTGCGAAGAGTCCGCAGACCAGGGCCCGTGCGCTGTTGGTGCTGAAACTCTCGGCCAAGCGGCCTTCGACGAGTTGGGTGAGGCGCGTGGTGTCGATGGTGTCGATCACGCGTTTGTACTCGTGGAAGAGGAGGATGTCGTCTTCGAAGCGGTGGCGGTGGCCAAGGTCTCGTTCAAGGTCGTTCAGCAGCCGGGCCAAGGACCATCCACCGGTCAGGACGCTGTCGAGTTCCTCGCGGTATGGCCAGGTCTTGACGGTGAGGGGACGACCGGCGCTCTGCCGCCAACCGTAGTCACCCAGCGTGCGTGCGGGGGGCGTGGGCAGCCGGCGGCACAGAGGGCAGGAGCAGACGGTTATTCGCTCCTCCTCGAGCGGCGGGGTGAGTGCCCGACTCCGCCAGGCTCCTTCCAGCATCGTGCAGGTCAGTCGGCAGAGCTCGATATCGGTGCTGACTTGGGGGAAGGCTGCTTCGATCATGCGCAGGCTGGTGTCGAGCTGCCTCAACCGGGCGTAGCCCTCCTCGTCGGGCGGGAGGAACGCGCGCGGCGCCAGACGGAGGGCTCCCTCCACGTGCAGCGTGGTGCTGGAGTGGGGGGATCCGAGTGCGTCCAGCCGCTGCTGAGCGGCGTTCTGGCACCTTTGATACTGCTCCGTGCTCCCATTGATGTGTTTCAGCAAGAGGCGGGCCAGGGTGTTCCCCGCCTCCGCGGGCTGGGGCTGGGCGCTTGGCTGCACCGGGAGCAAGCCGTCGGCGGACGCCTTCGGAACAGCACCTGCGACTCGAGATTTCACACCGGTCTCCTTCAAGCTGTGGTCCTGGCAACGGAATTGATCGACCGTGGTCGTCGGCCGGTCGTGTCCGAGGATCTTCTGTCCCTTCCGCGACGGCCTTGCCGAACAGCCGGACTCACGCGACCGGCTCCGGCTCCTGCCGCGAACGACCGCGAGGGGCACGACTGCTGCGTTGACGGCCGAGGAAGTGGAGCGGGTCGCCCACCTGCCCTTCGAGGGCGAACTGCCCCGTGCCCGCCCGGTTCTCGAACGCGGCGAGCCGCGGGCAGCAGGCCGCGGGCGCTCTGCCCCGTCGAAGCAAGGCAGGCGGTTGTGTTTCCGTGGAGATCACCACATGGGGGAACTCATGCAGCAGGTGGTCCGGACGTCCCCGGCAAGTACCCGCTGATCGGGCGTACGGGGCGGCCGGCGTTGGACCCTCCGGCCTTCCTGGAGCGGCCGCGCACCTTGGATCCGGTGGTCGTCCGGCGTCTGATGGGCCGCGAGTGCTTCCTGATCAACACGGCTGAGGCGGCGATGCAGGTGCTCGTCCTGCAGCAGGTGCGCATCGACAAGGACGGGCCGTTCACGGAAGGGCGGCGGTGCCGAGGATGAATCTGCCGTGGATGCGCGGGGTGCAGCGGGGTGACGACGGGCTCACGCGCCACCTCTGGTTGGCGTCGAACCGGTCGTCGAAGAGGAAGGCCAGGGAGAACCAGTCCATCAGGACGGCCGTGTCGTCGGCCGAGGCGTCCGGGCAGGTGCGGGCGGCGGCCAGTGGCAGATACCCAGGAGCGCAGTCTGTGCTGGATCCGGGGCATGGGCCTGGTCCGCGGCCAGGCCGGGGCTCGAGGAGTACAAGTCATGGGGCGTACTCCGGATGTCTGCTGACAGGGGTGTCGAAGGGGAGGTCGAACGTGACGTCCTGAGGCATGCGCTTCCTTTCGGGAGACGGAACGCGGAGCCCCCCACCCCTGCGAACGGGTGACCCCGTTCGGCCGCCCGCACCCTCGAACTGAGCTTCGTGGTACGAAAGTTGACCGAGAAGCGATACGAGGCTGCCCAGAGCGTAAATGATCTATACCGTGTCCTGACTGTGACGTGTGTTACTGCTCACGCCTCATGAGTCGCGTAGACTCGCGCGCCCCCCACATAGGTCAGTGCCACCTTCGTCTCCGCGATCGCCTCCGGCGGTCCCGCGAACGGATCACGGTCCAGTACCACCAGGTCCGCCAGCGCCCCGGCGCTCACCCGGCCCGTGTCGTCCAGCCGGTTCACATACGCCGAACCCGCCGTGTACGCGGTCAGCGCCTCCGTGAGCCCGAGGCGCTCCCCGGGCAGGAACACCGGCCGGTCGCCGCCGGGCTCCACACGGTTCACCGCGACATGGACGCCCTGCAGCGGATCGGGGCTGCTCACCGGCCAGTCGCTGCCCGCCGCGAGCCGTGCGCCCGAGCGCAGCAGCGCACCGAACGGGTACTGCCACGCGGCACGCTCGGGCCCGAGGAAGGGAATCGTCAGCTCGTCCATCTGGGGCTCGTGCGCCGCCCACAGAGGCTGGATGTTGGCGGTGGCGCCGAGCCGGGCGAAGCGCGGCACGTCGTCGGGGTGCACGACCTGCAGATGCGCCAGATGCGGCCGGGAGTCCGTCGGCCCGTTCGCGGTGCGCGCCGCCTCGATCGCGTCCAGGGCGTCGCGTACGGCCCGGTCGCCCAGCGCGTGGAAGTGACACTGGAAGCCGAGGGCATCCAGCTCGGTCACGTACGCGGGCAGTTGTCCGGGGTCGATGAAGCTGGTGCCCCGATTGGCCGTCGCACAGCCGCACTTGTCGAGGTACGGCTCCAGCAGCGCGGCTGTCCCGGTCTCCGCGACCCCGTCCAGCATCAGCTTCACGCTGCCCGCCCGGAACCGCCCGTGGCTCAGGGCGGCCCTGCGCGCCACGAGTTCGGGGATCTGCTCGGCGCCGCGCTCCCGGTCCCACCACAGCGCGCCGACCACCCGCGCGGTGAGCGAGCCGTCCCGGGCGGCCGTCAGATACGCGTCCGAGGGGTCGTCCATGCCGAGGAAGTCCCCGACCAGCGCGTCCTGCCAGGCCGTGATGCCCAGCGCGTGCAGATGACGCTGGGCGTGCAGCAGCGCGGCGAGCCGGTCGGCCGCGGTGGCCGGCGGGGTGAGGCGGCCGACGAGCTGCATCGCCCCCTCCTGGAGCGTGCCGCTCGGATCTCCCGAGCCGACCCGCTCGATCCGCCCGTCGGCCGGGTCGGGCGTGTCCCGGGTGATGCCCGCCAGCTCCAGCGCACGGCTGTTGACCCAGGCGCCGTGGTGGTCGCGGTTGGGCAGGTAGACCGGCCGGTCGGGGACGACCGCGTCCAGCAGTTCCCTCGTCGGCGTGCCGCCCTCGAACGCCTCCATCGACCAGCCGCCGCCGAGGATCCACTCCCGCTCCGGATGCGCGGCGGCGTACGCGCGCACGGCGGCCAGCGTCTCCTCGGCGGTCCGTGCCCCGGTCAGATCGCACTGGGCGAGTTCCAGGCCGGCCGGCACCGGGTGGACGTGGGCGTCCTGGAAACCGGGCAGCAGCAGCCGTCCGGCGAGGTCGACCACCTCCGTCCCGGACCCGGCCAGTTCGCGCACCTCGTCGTGCCCGACGGCGGTGATCCGGTCGCCGGTCACGGCCACGGCACTCGCCGTGCGGCCCTCGGGGGTGAGGACGGGGCCGCCGGTGAACAGCAGGTCTGCGTACATGTTCCTTGTTCCTCGGGTTTCTCGGATTCCCCGGGTTTCCCCGGGTTTCCCCGGGTTTCGCCGGGTTCTGGGGTCTTCTCGGGGGCTCAGTTGGGGGCGGTGGCGAGCAGCTGCGGTGCGTCGGCGTCGGTGCCCTCGCCCGTGCGGAAGTACGGCGATCTGCGCACCCAGCGCGCCCACGCGGCGGCGGCGAACCCGGAGACGATCATCATCACCGGCATCAGCAGCAGGAACCAGCCGTTGTCCGCGCGCAGTTCCAGATGGTCCGCGGAGGCGTAGAAGGACCAGCCGAGGTAGCCGCCGAGTCCCAGCAGCGCGGCGGCGCTCAGGGCGGGCAGCACGACCGCGCGCACACCCTGCCGGAGGTCGGTGCGCAGCAGGGAGCGGAAGCGCGCGGCCGCGGCGAGCGCGGTGAGCGCGTAGGACAGGGCGACGACGACGCCGACGGCGTTCACCGTCGCCATGATCATGTCGGAGAGTCTCGGGATCACCAGGGCGAGTACCGCGACCGCCGCGGACAGGGCCCCGATCAGCAGCGTTCCGGCGGCCGGTGTCCCGAACCGGGGACTGATCCTGGACCACACCGGTCCGAGGGTACGATCCCGGCTCATCGCGAACATCCCGCGGGCCGTGGGAATCACCCCGGCCTGCAGCGAGGCCACCGCTGAGAACATGAGGGCCACCAGCGGCAGCGCGGCCAGCGGCTGGGAGGCGAGCCGCTCGCCGAAGTAGGCCAGTCCCTGCGCCCCGTGCCCGGCCAGCTCCCGCTCGGACAGCACCCGCTGGAAGGCGACCGAGCCGACCAGGAACAGCGCCAGCATCGTCACCAGGGTGATCAGCCCGGCCCGGGACGCGTCCCGCGGGTCGCGTACCTCCTCGTTGACGGTGAAGGCGGCCTCGAAGCCCCAGTAGCAGAACACCGAGAGCAGCAGACCCTGCGCGACCGCGGACGCCGAGGGGATGGCGAACGGGTCGAACCAGGAGAGGCTGAACGGGTGCGGACCGGTGACGATGCCGTATCCGCAGAACCCGAGCAGCACGACGTACTCGAAGACCAGCAGTCCGGTCTGGAGCCGTGCCGCGGTACGGATGCCGGTGACGGCGGTCAGCGTGACCGCGATCAGGACCACGATCCCCACCGTCGTCGTCTGCGCGGTCGAGCCCGGATCCAGCGCGAGGCCGCCCACCCGGCGCAGCCCGGCCTGACCGGCCAGCTGGAGGAGCGCCGAGCCGGTGACCGCCGTGGTGTACGCGAGGAACGCCACGGTGGCCACGATGTTCACCCAGCCGACCATGAAGCCCAGCCACGGGGTGAGCGAACGTCCCACCCAGACATAGCCGTTGCCGGCGTTCGGCTCGACCCGGTTCAGCCGGGAGTAGGCACCCGCTATGCCCAGGACGGGCAGGAACGCCAGCAGCATGATGGCCGGCAGATGCAGCCCGACCACCCCGGCCGTGACCCCGAGGCCGATGCCGATGCTGGTGGTCGCGGCCGTGCTGGACGCGGCGACGGCGACGCCGTCCAGCAGGCCCAGGGACTTGCGCAGCTCGGGCGGGTCGAGATTGCGGGACTTGTCGTTCATGGCCGGCTCTCCGCTCGCACCTGGGGGCCTGGCCGGCCCCGGTGACCGCACATGAAACTGCCCGTGAGCTTCACAGGTCAACGGTGTTGTCATAAGGTGCCCGCACACCCCAGGGAGGACCCATGAGCGAACGCGTCGTCCCGCCCGCCGCCCGGCAGCGCAGGCGTCCCACGAAGCAGGGCGTCGTCCTCTCCTCGGAACTGATCGTCGAGACGGCCCTCAGGCTGATCGAGGAGCACGGCGCCGACGCCCTGTCCGTGCGCCGTCTGGGGCGGGCGCTGGGTGCGGATCCCAGCAGCCTGTACCGCTACTTCCGGCACACCGACGACCTGATGCTCGCCGTCGCCGACGAGCTGATCGGCCGCACGGTGCGCAGCTGGCGGCCCACCGGCGACTGGCTCGCCGACCTGCGCGAACTGGGCCTGCGCGTGCACTCGGGTGCCCTCGCGCACCCCCGGGCGGCGGGGCTCAGCTCCTACCGGGTGACCGGACGGGCGTACGAGATCCAGGCGGTGGAGTCCATCCTCGGCGTTCTGCGCGGCGCCGGCTTTCCCGACGCCGAGGCGGTGCGGATCTACCACGCCTTCGTCGACCAGGCCCTGGCCTTCGCCGCGCTGGACTCCGCCTCCCTGTCCCTGCCGAGGTCCGCCCGCGAGGCCGAGACGGAGGTCTGGCGGGCGACCTACGCACGGCTGCCCGCCGACACCCACCCGCACATCGCCGCGACCGCCCGTCATCTGGTGGCCTCCATGCGGCGGAGCTCCTACCCGGCCGCCCTGGACCTGCTGCTGAGCGCGGCGGCGGCCAGGCTGGCGGAAACCGGGGCGGCGGCCGACGGCTGACGGTCACACCGGGCCGGCTTCGATCGTCATCCCCATGACACCGATCACGAGGAGGCCGTAGGACCATGACACCGCCGCCCGCCCGCACCGCCGAACAGCGCAAGCAGGACACACTCCGCCGGCTGGAGCACGACCAGGACCTCTGGGTCGCCACCGCGGCCGCCGACGGGGGAGCGCCGTACCTCGTTCCGCTGTCGTTCGTGTGGGACGGTTCCACCCTGCTGATCGCCACCCCGGCCGACAGCCCCACCGGCCGCAACCTGGTGGCGACGGGAACCACCCGGCTCGGCGTGGGGCCGACCCGGGACGTCGTCATGATCGAGGGCGACGTCGAACCGCTCACCCCCGGGGAACTGCCCGCGGCGGAGGCCGGCCGCTTCGCCGCCGAGACCGGCTTCGACCCGCGCCGGCTCGCTACCCGCTACCTGTACTTCAGGGTCCGTCCGCGACGCGTGCAGGCCTGGCGCGAGGCCGACGAGCTGGACGGGCGCGAGCTGATGCGCGACGGGAAGTGGCTGGTGGGCGACTGAACCGGGCGGCCGGGGATATCCGCAGGGGAAGACGTCCCCAGGGAGGAACCATGCCGGTGGTGAAGGCCGCAATCGTGGTGCTCGACTGCGCCGAGCCCGAGAAACTCGCGGAGTTCTACAAGGAGTTGCTGGAGGGGGAGCGGACGTACGCGTCCGCCAATCTCGTGGAGGTCAAGGGTGCCGACGGGCTCCGGCTGGCGGTCCGTCGCGACGCCAACGCGACCCCGCCGAGCTGGCCGCGCCCGGAGAACTCCCTCCAGGCCCATCTCGACTTCCTGGTGGAGGACCTGGACGAGGCGGAACGCAGGATCGTCGGGCTCGGCGGCCGGCCGCTGGAGACGAAGGACCCGGCAGGGCCGTACGAAGAGCGCGGCTACGCCGACCCCGCCGGGCACTCCTTCACTCTGCGCCTCGTACCGCCCCTGGCGCCGAAACTGGGCTGAGCCGGCCGGGACTCAGTCCCGGCCGCCCTTGCCGGCCGTCGGCCACACCCCGGTCGAGCGCTCGATGGCCTTGGCCCCGGTGCGGTCCACGGCGCTGCGCACCACGGAGAACATGGCGCCCTGGACCGCCGCGGCCAGCAGGATCTCGCCCCAGCCCCGGTCCCGGTCCAGCGCGTCGGGCGCGTCCTCCTCGTGGCGTATCGCCGTCCAGGCCTTGCGGAAGGCGAATCCGGCCAGTGCTCCGCTCGTCCAGCCGAGTACGAGGCCAACGGGCTGGTAGGCGAGGGAGAGCTTCTGCTTCTTCTTGGCCATCTGTGTTCTCCGTCCTCGTCGTTGTCGCCGCCGTCACCGTGCCTGCCCCGGTGCGGGCCGGGGCAGTCCCGGAACCGGGACCTCCTCGCCGGGCGGCACCGGTCCGGGAGGCGTCCCGTCGCCGAACGGCCGGCCACCGAGCCGTTCCCGCCCGTGCGGGGTCGGCCAGCCTGCCAGATCCGGTCCGAGGGGCACGATCCGGGTCGGGTTGATGCCGCTGTGAACCTGGTAGTAATGCCGCTTGATGTGGTCGAAGTCGACGGTGTCACCGAATCCGGGCGTCTGGTAGAGGTCCCGGGCGTAGGCCCACAGCACCGGGTTCTCCGTCAGCTTCCAGCGGTTGCACTTGAAGTGGCCGTGGTAGACGGCGTCGAAGCGGACCAGCGTGGTGAACAGCCTGATGTCCGCCTCCGTGACGGTGTCGCCCACGAGATAGCGCTGCCGGGCCAGGCGCTCGGTGAGCAGCTCCAGTCGCCGGAAGAGCGCCGCGCACGCCACCGCGTACTCCTCCTGGGTGGTCGCGAAACCCGCCCGGTACACACCGTTGTTGACGTCCCGGTAGACGTCCGCCATCACCTCGTCGATCTCGTCGCGCAGCGCCGCCGGGTAGAGGTCGGGCGCTCCCTGCCGGTGCAGCTCCGTCCACTCGGTGGCGAGGTCGAGGGTGATCCGCTGGTAGTCGTTGGTGACCAGCTTCCCGCTGGGCACGTCCACGATCGCGGGCACGCTCACCCCGCCCGGATACCCGTCCTCCCGCTTGTCGTAGGCCTCGCTGAGGAAGCCGATGCCCAGGACGGGGTCGCGGCCGTCCGGGTCGAGGGTGAAGCGCCAGCTGCGGTCGTCCTGGATGGGGTCGGCGATCGCCATCGACAGCGCGTCCTCCAGACCCAGCAGCCGTCGCGCGATCACCGCCCGGCTCGCCCATGGACAGGCGCGGCTGACCACCAGCCGGTAACGTCCGGCCGCCACCGGCCAGCCGTCCCGGCCGTCCGCCGTGATCCGGTCCGCGAAGTGGCTCCTGGACCGGGTGAACGCCGCCTGACCGTAGGCGCGATTGCCGTCGCCGCTCATGCTTCCTCCTCGTAGCGCCCGTCGTGCCGGCCGTGATGATCGGGTTCCCCGATTTCCGCGCCCGGCACCGTGTGAGTGACGCGCGCCGGGGCAGTCGGCGAGGGTGAGCGGGACATCGACGGAACGTAGTAAGAACCGCCCCGACGAACCGCGGGGGGACCGGCCGGGTGACGCGACGGATCGCGACGACCGTCACGGGACCGACCGCAGGACGCACAAGGCCGATCGCAGGACGCGCGTCACCGTGCTGGTGGCGCTCGCCGCCAATCTCGTGATCGCCGTCGCCAAGTCCGTCGGCGGCCTCGTGGCCGGATCGCCGGCACTGCTGTCGGAGGCGGCGCACTCGGTCGCCGACAGCCTGAACGAGGTCTTCCTGCTGGCCGCGCTGCGCCGCAGCAGACGCCCCGCCGACGAGCGGCACCCCTTCGGCTACGGCAAGGAGCGGTTCTTCTGGTCGCTCCTCGCGGCCGTGGGGATCTTCGTCATGGGCGGCTGCTTCTCCTTCTTCCAGGGCTTCGAGGCCCTCCGCGGCGGCGCGGAGGAGCAGTTCCGCGGCTATGTGGTCGGCCTGGCCGTGCTCGGCGTCGCGCTGGTGGCCGAGGGAACCTCCCTGCTGCGGGCGCTGCACCAGGTGCGCGCGCAGGGCGGCCGCCGTGGCGGTCTGCGCGACCCGGCCCTGCGCACGGTCGTGGCCGAGGACGCCACCGCGGTGCTCGGCGTGCTGCTCGCGATCGTCGGCATGGCGTTGCACATGGCGACCGGGCAGGCCGCCTGGGAGGCCTCCGCCTCGCTCGGGATCGGCCTGCTGCTCGTGTACGTCGCCTACCGCCTGGGACGGGACGCGCGCGACCAGCTCATCGGAGAGGCGGCCGACCCCGAGCTGAGCGCCCGGATCCGGGACCTGCTGGCGGCCCAGCCCGAGATCGACAGCGTCGAGGCGCTGTTCACGATGCGGCTGGGGCTCGACTCGAACCTGGTCGCGGCCCGGGTCGACCTGGTGCCCGGCGTGGACAGCGAGAAGGTCGAGGAGGCGGCCGTACGGATCAAGCGGCACGTCGCCCGTGCCGTCCCCGGGGCCGGGCCGGTCTTCCTCGACGTCACCGACCGCCCGGCGGCCGAGGCACGGGAGAGCCCCGCCGCGACGGGGGAACGCGGCGGGGCCTGACCCACGGGTGCCCGGGGCCGATCCGGTTCATGCGTCCCCGGGCGGGAATTTTCCGGAAGACGGTGTCGACCGGCCAAAAAGACGGTGATCCGGGGCCGGGATCAGCGGCCGTCGGCCGGTTCGAGCACGAAGACCGGGATCTCCCGGGAGGTCTTCTCCTGGTACTCCGCGTACGGCGGGTACGCGGCCACCGCCCGGCCCCACCACGCGGCCTTCTCCTCGCCGGTCACCTCACGGGCCGTCATGTCCTGCTTGGCCGGTCCGTCCTGCAGCTCCACACGGGGGTCGGCCTTGACGTTGAAGTACCAGACCGGATGTTTGGGCGCGCCGCCCTGGGAGGCGACCACGGCGTAGCGGCCGTCGTGCTCCACCCGCATCAGCGGTGTCTTGCGGATCTTTCCGCTCCTGGCACCCCGGGTCGTCAGCAGGATCACGGGCAGCCCCGTGTCCAGCAGTGTGGTCCCTTCGGTGCCGCCGGAGCTCTCGTACAACTCGACCTGCTCCCGCACCCACTGGGTCGGGCTGGGCTCGTACTCGCCCTCAAGAGGCATGACATTCGTCCCCTCGTCGGAACCGCGGCTTACTGGCAGCCTGCTTCAACACCGGCGCACACGCGAATCATCCGTACTGCGGTCCTCTTCGGTCACGCCGGTGACACCGCCATCCGTATCGCGAGCGCCATGATCACGCCACTCGACAGCAGCGCGGTCACCAGCCGCCCGCGGTGGCCGGTCAGTGCATGGCCGAGCAGCGCGCCGCCGCCGGCGATCAGCAGCTGCCAGCTCGCGGACGCCGCGAAGGCGCCCAGCACGAAGAGTCCCTGCTCGAGAGGGCGTACGGCGTCCGCGGTGCGGGTGCCGAGGACCAGCGCGGCGAAGTAGATCACGGTGGTGGGGTTCAACAGGGTGATCCCGAGAAGGCCGAGATACGCGCGTGCCGGGCCGGGTACCGGCCGGTCCGGCCGGGTGGCCAGCCGGTGCAGGCGGTACTGCCGCAGTGCGGCGGCCGCGCCCCACACCGCCAGCACGGCCAGCACGAGGGCGGAGGTCCAGCGCAGCGGTCCGAGCACCGGGCGCAGCGCCGCCGCCACGGCGGTGCCGCCGACGGTGGCCAGCAGGGCGTAGAGGCCGTCGGCGCTCGCCACGCCCAGCGCGGCGCAGGCGCCTGTCCTGAGGGACGTACGAGCCGTGAGGGACACTAGATATGTCGCGACCGCTCCGACGGGTACGGCGATGCCGTAGCCGGCGAGCAGGCCCGCGACGAGTGCGGCCGTCACGAGCGCGCGGAACCGGGCCTCCGCGGACGGCCGGGCTGCTGCTGAACCCGCACCGGACGAACAGCGGCGGGGGTGGGCGGCAGCAGGGCGTCAGTCGTGGTCATGCGCAGATCCTGAGGTGTGCGGGCCGACGCCGGCAAGTGAATTTCGGCGTGGAATCGACGGTCGAGGAGATGGTGTTCGGCCAGATCGCGCGGATCACCGACTGTGCCGAAAATTACGGCGCAACAAAGATTCATTGTGACGCGAATGAAGATAGGCACCACAACAAAGTAGTATTCGCGTGATTAAAGGAAGGAGAGTAC
>NZ_JBHYKH010000150.1:0-2063 GCF_042741275.1 Streptomyces sp. NPDC058964 | reverse complement strand
TTTGCGTGCGGGGGGCGCCCCTCTCTCTTTCTTTGTCGGTCTTTGTTCTCGCGGGGGGGGTGTTCGTGCGACCCCCCCCCCCCCCCCCCACCCACCGCCCCCCCCCAACTTTCCGTCGCTCCATAGATGCCTGGGGCATCTAATGAAGATCGGCACCACGCACTCTTCGTCTGCGAGGTCTTCCATGACGGATCTGACGGATCTGACGGAACTCACGGGTCCGGCCCGTCCGGCCCAACCCGTCGCATTCCCCCAGGACCGCACCTGCCCCTACCACCCGCCGACCGCCTACGACCCGCTGCGCGACCAGGGCCCCCTCGCCCCGGTCACCCTCTACGACGGACGCCCGGCCTGGCTGGTCACCGGCCACGCCGCCGCCCGCGCGCTGCTCGCCGACCCCCGCCTGTCCACCGACCGCACCCGCCCCGGCTTCCCCATGCCCACGGCCCGCTTCGCGGCGGCCCGCACCGTCCGGGTGGCGCTGCTGGGCGTCGACGACCCCGAGCACCGCACCCAGCGGCGGATGATGATCCCGTCCTTCACCGTCAAGCGCGCCGCCGAGCTGCGGCCGGAGATCCAGCGGATCGTCGACGAGCGGATCGACGCGATGATCGCGCAGGGCCCGCCGGCGGAGCTGGTGCGCGCCTTCGCGCTGCCCGTGCCGTCCACGGTGATCTGCGGCCTGCTCGGCGTCCCCTACGCCGACCACGAGTTCTTCGAGGAACAGTCGCGCCGTCTGCTGCGTGGCCCCGAGGCCGCCGACACGCTGGACGCGCGCCACCGGCTGGAGGTCTATCTGGGCGGGCTGATCGACCGCAAGAGGGCGGAGCCGGAGCAGGGCGACGCCATCCTCGACGAACTCGTCCACCAGCGGCTGCGTGACGGCGAGCTGGACCGCGAGCAGCTCGTCTCGCTGGCGATCATCCTGCTCGTCGCGGGCCACGAGACGACCGCCAACATGATCTCCCTGGGCACCTTCACGCTGCTGCGCAACCCCGAGCGGCTGGCCGAACTGCGCGCCGACCCCGGGCTGCTGCCGACCGCGGTCGAGGAGCTGATGCGGATGCTGTCGATCGCGGACGGGCTGCTCCGGATCGCCCTGGAGGACATCGAGGTCGCCGGGACGAGGATCCGCGCGGGCGAGGGCGTGGTCTTCGCGACCTCCGTCATCAACCGCGACGACTCCGTCTACGCCGAACCCGACACCCTCGACTGGCACCGCCCGGCCCGCCACCATGTCGCGTTCGGCTTCGGCATCCACCAGTGCCTCGGCCAGAACCTGGCGCGCGCCGAGATGGAGATCGCCCTGGGAACGCTGTTCGAACGGCTGCCGGGACTCCGCCTCGCCGCGCCGCCGGAGGAGATCCCCTTCAAACCGGGCGACACGATCCAGGGGATGCTGGAACTCCCCGTGACCTGGTAAGAGGCTTTCGCCATGCACATCGAGATCGACAGGGACGTCTGCATCGGCGCGGGGCAGTGCGCCCTGGCGGCCCCGGGCGTCTTCACCCAGGACGACGACGGCTACAGCACGCTCATCGCCGGCCGGGAGGACGGCGGCGGCGACCCGATGGTGCGGGACGCGGTCCGCGCCTGCCCGGTCAGCGCCATCAAGGTGACCGAGACCGCCGCGGGCTGACAGGGCAGGGGCGACCACCCGCGGTGACATCCGCGTGCCGCGGCCGCCGAGGCCGGGCGTGGGCTGTCCCGTCCGCATGAGTAGGGTTCCCGGGTGACCGAACAGGCCGGGAAACCCTTCCTCTACGTCGTCGTGTGCGCCGCCGGGATCGCCCCCGGCGTCAGCAAGCTGATCACTGCCGCGCAGGAGCGGGACTGGGAGGTCGGGGTCATAGCGACGCCGGTCGCGATGGGCGGGTTCTTCGACGCCGCCGCCGTCGAGGCGCTGACCGGCCGCCCCGTCCGCTCCGCCTGGCGGACCCCGGCCGATCCGCGCCCCTTCCCGCCGCCCGACGCCGTGGTCGTCGCGCCCGCCACCTTCAACACCGTCAACCATGGGGCGGCCGGGTTAGGCGACACCCACGCCCAGGGCGCGCTGTGGGAGG
>NZ_JBHYKH010000149.1:11841-17817 GCF_042741275.1 Streptomyces sp. NPDC058964 | reverse complement strand
GACGCCGTTGGGGCGGCCCGTTGAACCGGTGTTGTAGTTGAGGTTGGCGGGGTGGTCGGGGTGCAGCGGCCGGACGCGCTCGGTGTCCCGGGGGTCGGTGGCGGGGGCGGCGGCGATCCGGGCTCGGGTGGTGTCGTCGTCGAGCAGGACGGTGACGGCGGCGCCGGCCGGGGCCGCGTCCGCCGTGTGGGTGATCAGGGCGGCGGGGCGGGCGTCCTCGGTCATGAGGGCGAGGCGCTGCGGCGGGTTCTGCAGGTCGAGCGGCAGATAGGCGGCACCGGCCTTGAGTACGGCGAGGAAGGCGGTGACGAGCTCCGCGCTCCGCCGCATGCCGACGGCGACGATGTCCTCCGGACCGAGGCCGAGGGAGATGAGGTGGTGGGCCAGCCGGGCCGAGCGTTCGGCGAGTTCGCGGTAGGTGAGGGTGGTGTCGCCGTCGACCAGGGCGAGGGCGCCGGGCGTGCGGCGGGCCTGCTCGGCGAGGAGTTCGGGGAGCAGTACGGGCCGGCCGGGGCCGGTGGGCCGCGTCGCGGGCCGGCCGGTCACGGGAGCGGCGGCGGTGGTCGTCGTCGCCATCGGTCACCCGGCCTTGCCGGTCGCGGGGACGCGGGCGTCGGCCAGCAGCCGTTCGAGGACTCGCGCGGTCGCGGTGGAGCGCAGCAGGTCGTCGTGGGCGACGGGGATGCGTTCCTCGTGGCCGACGGGCTGCTCGGGGGCGGTGGTGGTGAGGGCCGTGGCGGTGGACCAGGCGGCCGGCGGGCTGAGGGTGGTGGCCGCGGTGAGGTAGGAGACGAGGGAGACGAAGGCGCCGGAGAGTTCGTCGCGGATGTCCTCGTCGAGGTCGAGCCGGTCCGCCGCGGCAGCCACCGCGCCCGTGAAGGTGTCGGCCAGTTCGCGTCCGACGACGGGGAGCCGGTCGGCGCCGTACTGTGCCTTCAGGGCTTCGCCGCGGGCGTGGAACGCGTCGAGTTCGGCCGGGGTGAGCAGCGCGGCCAGGGAGTCGCCCGCGGTGTGGAAGTCGTCGTACAGGCCGCTGGTCGCGGGGAGTTCGGGGTCGAGGAGGATGAGCCGGGGGGCGGGCTGCCAGTCGGCGATGCGCTCCGCGAGGGCCGCCGCGAAGACGCCGCCGGCACAGTAGCCGAGCACGGCCCGGACGGGGGCGCCCGAGGCCCGCACCTCGCCCAGCCACCAGTCGAGGTAGGCGTTTCCGGTGGGCGGTACCTGGTCGTCGGGGCCCGGGGGCCGGCTCGCCCAGAGGGTGAGCGACGGTTCGAGGAGCGGGGCGAGGTCGGCGAATTGGGCCGGCGCGCGGCTTCCCGCGGCGAAGTCGACCGCCAGCAGGAGACCCTCGTTGTCCCCGCTGCTCAGCGTCTTCCACGCTATTCGACTCACGGCTATTCCCTATTCCTGTCCTCGGGCCACGAAAGGAGAATTCGTGGCAGCGGTGAACTCCACGCTAGATGCGGGCGGTCTGGTTGCGGACCCCTAGACCGGGCCAGGTCACCCCTATCCTCGGACTGCGGCCGCGCCGGTTATACGGGCGGTGATGGTGTCGAGTACCTCGCGCTGCCGGTCGGCGAGGTAGAAATGGCCGCCGGGAAAGGACCGCACTTCGCAGTCGGCGGTGGTGTGCTCGGCCCAGGCGTGGGCCTCGTCGAGGGTGGTGTTGGGGTCGGTGTCGCCGGTCAGGACGGTGATGGGGCAGTCGACGGTCACGCCTCGCTCGGCCCGGTAGGTCTCCACGGCCTTGTAGTCGTTGCGGATCGCGGGCAGCGCGAGGCGCATGATCTCCTCGTTGCCCAGGACCCGGTCGTCGGTGCCGCTGAGCTTGCGCAGCTCCCTGATGACGCCCTCGTCGTCGCGGGTGTGGATCCGCTCGGCGCGGGTGCGGGAGGGGGCCCGGCGGGCGGAGGCGAACAGCCTTGCCGGGGCCGGGAGTCCGGCGGCCGTGAAGCGGCGGGCGATCTCGAAGGCGACGGTGGCGCCCATGCTGTGGCCGAACAGGTACAGCGGCCGGTCGGCGTAGTGGCGCAGTTCCTCGAAGGCGCGGTCGGCGAGTTCGGGAACGTTGTCGACAAGGGGTTCCCTACGGCGTTCCTGGCGCCCCGGATATTGCACGACCAGGACGTCGATGCCGGGGGTCAGCTCCTTGGCGACGGGAAAATAGAAACTCGCGGATCCGCCCGCGTGCGGAAAGCAGATCAGTCGGGGCGCGTCGGCGACGGCGGGATGGTAGCGGCGAATCCAGGCGCTTTCCGCGGTGGTGGGCGCGGGGGTTTGCTGCGTCGTCATGGGGAACACCTCAGTTCTCGTCCTGATACGTGTCGTGGGCGAAGTCGCGGAGTTCCGGCAGGAATCCGAAGAGCATTTCGGTGAGCTGCCACTGCCCGGCGAACTCGGTGAGTTCGGCTTCGGGGACGGGCACGCCGGCCCGGTGCAGTGCCGCGCCCAGGAGTCGCTGGGCCTCCGTCTCGGAGGGGGCGCTCCGCGGGAGGGCGACGGCGGCGGGCGGTGTCGCCGGGAGCGGGGCGGGGGTGCGCAGATGCCAGTCGGTGTGCCGCTGGTGGGCGTCGGCCACGGCGAGTAGGCCGCGGTCGGTGCCGGGGGCGCCGGCCAGTTGCAGGGACAGTGGGAGTCCGGCGGGGTCGAAGCCCATCGGGAGGGCGACGGCCGGGAAGCCGACGGCGCTCCACAGGCCGGGCAGCCAGGAGACGGTGGCCAGGCCGGCGGGGTCGTCGTAGCGGGGGGCGGCGGTGGGCCAGGCGGGGGTGGCGAGGGCGTCGAGTCCGTCGAGGCGGCCGCGCAGCTGGGCGGCTCCCCAGGCGCGCACGCGCTGCGCGTGGACGTAGACGGAGGCGGGGATCAGGCCGCCGAGCACCAGGGTGCGCCGGAACGGTCGCCCGTACTGGTCCCAGCGGCCGCGCAGCCCGGTGCCGTGCCGGTCGAAGCCTTCGGCGAGCAGGGTGATGAGCTGGGCGGCGAACAGCGGGTAGAGCTCGGGCAGTTCGACGCTGACGACCTTCGCGCCCTGGTCGCGGAGCCGTTCGAGGGTGGTGTCGAAGGCGTTGCGGCAGTCCGCGGAGAGCTGCCCCGACTCCTCCAGGGCGCGGTCGGGTACGCCGATGCGCACACCGTCCAGGTCGTCGCGCCAGGCCGGTTCGGGGGTGTCCCAGGCGGCGGCGACGCCGAGGGCGCGGGCCGCCTCGCGGACGGTACGGGCCAGGGTGCCGACGGTGTCGAGGCTGGGCGCGAGGGGGTGGCAGCCGGTGGTCGGGACGAGTCCGTGGGTGGGTTTGACGCCGGTGACACCGCACAGGGCGGCGGGGATGCGGATGCTTCCGCCGGTGTCGGTGCCCAGGCCGACGTCGAAGAGGCCGTGCACGAGCCCGGCGGCGCTGCCGCTGCTGGAGCCGCCGGGGTAGTGGTCCGGGTCCCAGGGGTTGCGGGGCACGGGGAACGGCAGGGCCGGGTCGGGGCGGCCCAGGGCGTGTTCGGCGGCGGTGGTCATGCCCAGCGGTACGGCTCCGGCGGCCCGCAGGCGCCGTACGGCCACGGCGTCGCGGCCCCGGTGCCACTCGGCGTCGTGGACCTTGCTGTGTGCGGTGGGGACGGCCTCGCGGGTGGCGAAGACGTCCTTGACGCCGAGGGTCACGCCCCGCAGCGGGCCGTCCCCGGCGGGTTCCGCACGAGGGTTGTCGAAGCGGCGCACGAACACCCCGAGCCGCTCGTCGAGGCGGTCGGCGGCGGCCTGCTGCCGCTCCACCCGCGTGCTGACGTCCACCATGGCCGCTCCGTAGGTCCGTTGGCTGCCCGGGCGTTCCGGGTCTTCGACCCTAGGAAGGGGAACGGCTCGGACAGTCCCCCTTGCCGGACCCCTCAACACCCCTGAATTCCCACCCCTGCCTGCGGGTTGTCCGTGATTTCCCGGGCTACCGTGGCGGTGACGCGGGGGCAGACTGACGCAGACTGGTGGTGGGACCGCCGTCGCGTTCCCGGGTCCGGAAAGGGGGGATTTCCTTGCTGCGGGACGACGTTCCCCTGCCCATGGGCCAGGTGGCGCTGCGCGACGGCGCGGGCGTCGCGTCGCCGGCCGCCGTCCTGGTCTCGGCGCTGGGCGAGCTCTACGACCCCGAGCCCGATCCGGCGCCGGGGCCGTTCGCCGTGCGCACCGTGACGTGTGTCGTCGACCCGCCGTTCTTCGGCAACGGGGACATCGGGCGGCTCGCGGTGTGCGCGGCCGTCAAAGCGCTCGCGGTCGCGGGCGCGGAGCCGCGCCGGCTGACGCTCGCCGCCGTGGTGGAGGCGGGGCTGCCGGCCGCGCTGCTGCACCGGGCCGCCGCGTCCGTGCGGGAGGCGGTGCGGGAGGCCGGGGTGCGGGTCGCGGCGGTCGACGCCCGGGTCGTGCGGGCCGGTGAGGTCGACCGGCTGGCGATGGTGGCCACGGGGTTCGGGGCGTTCAGGCGTCCCGAGCTGGACGCCGCGGCACTGCGCCCGGGTGACCGCATCCTGGTCTCCGCGCCGCTGGGCAGTCATGCGGTCCATGTGCTGTCGCTGCGCGCCGGGCTCGGTTTCGAGTACCACGTGCCCAGTGACGTGGCGCCGCTGGGCGGTCTGGTGGAGGCGGTCCGGGCGGCGCTGCCGTCGGGCGCGCTGCGGGCGGCCGGGACGGTGACCGAGGGTGGACTCGCCTCCGTGCTGCGGGAGTTCGCCGGGCGTTCGGGGTACGGCGTGCGGGTCGACGAGGCCGCGCTGCCGGTGCCCTACGGGGCCCGGGAGGCGTTCGACGTCCTGGGCCTGGATCCGCTGTACGCCGCCGGTGCCGGCTGTGTCTGCCTGGTGGTCGCCCCGGCCGAGGAGACCGCGGCGCTGGCCGCGCTGCGGGGTCTGCGGCACGGGCGCCTGGCCACGGCGGTCGGCTCGGTCGTGGGCGGACCGGCAGGTGTGGTGCAGGTCCGCTCGCCCGAGGGTCTTTCGACGCCGCTGCCCGCCGACGGGGGCGAGTGTCCGGTACGGCTGCTGTGAGGGCGGCCGGCCCCCGGAGGATCCGCCGCGGCTCCGAGGGGAGCCCGGGCCGGGGCCGTCAGGTTCGCTCGCGCGCTCCCCGGCCCAGGACCGCGGCCGCGGCGAACGCGGCGACGGCCGGGGTCAGGCCGATGCCGACGAGGATGCCCTCACGTGCCGTGCCGGACTGTGTGACGGCGTGTCCCGTTCCCGAGGAGGCGTAGCCGAAGAGCGCGAGGACGAGGCAGTACAGGAAGGGCCCGACCGCCAGGCCCAGGGTCTCGCAGGTCGTGAAGAGCCCGGAGGAGACCCCGGCCCCGCGCAGCCCCTCACCGGCGATGCACTCCTGCAACATCGCGTAGAGGAAGAGGAGTTGGCCCGCATGTCCGGCTCCGGCGAGGGCCATGACGGGCAGCACGAGGGGCAGCGGCAGGGCAGGGGCGGCGAACAGGAGCAGGCAGCCGGTGGCGAAGACGGCACAGGCCCACCGGTACCCCGCGCGGTGGCCGACACGGGCGCCGAGCCGCGTCCACAGGCGCACGGTGAGCAGGTTCGGGGCGACGAACACGGCGACGAGCAGCCCCGTCGCGGTCTTGTCGCCGAGGATGTGCTCGCTGAAGTAGGGCGCGCCCGCGGTCAGCCCGCCGGTGGCGACGGACTGGACGACGACCCCGGCGAGCAGCGCGGGGAAGCCGGGCACCCGCCGCGCGAGGGCGAGTCGGCGGCGCAGGCCGGGGCCCGCGGTCCTCGCGGTGCCCTTGGGGGCGCCCTTGATCCCGATCAGCACTCCCGCCGTACCGGCGAGCACGCACACCGCGCCGAACAGGCCGACCAGGCGGTGTCCGGGTACTCCCCCGCCCCCCGCGGCGGCCATCGCGGGCCCCGGCGCGGCGGCGGGCTGGGCGGTGACGGCCATGAACGCGCCCCGGGCGGCCCCGTGTGCGGCCCGGGCGGGGGGGGGGGGGGGGCGTTACG
>NZ_JBHYKH010000149.1:0-11831 GCF_042741275.1 Streptomyces sp. NPDC058964 | reverse complement strand
GGACCCCCCCCGCCCCCCGCGGCCCCGCGGGCGCCCCCGGCCGCCCCGCGGTGGAGCGCGGCCACGGCGATCACGGCGCCGCGGCCGGCCACGAGAGCGACCCGGTCGGCGGGCCGGTCGGTCAGTTCCGCGGGCAGCGCGGAGTAGGGGACCTGGAAGAAGGCGTAGGCGGTCGCGGCCAGGAAGAAGCCCAGCGCGGCCCACCACGGCCCGGCCGAGACGGGTCCGGGCGCCGAGAACATCAGGGCGAACGCGGCGGCCACGCCGACACCGCCGCCCAGCACATGGACACGGCGGCGTGGCCGCCGGTCCCCGGCGTGGCCCACGAGCGGGCCCAGGAGGGCGTTCCACACCTTCGGCACGAGGACGACGGTCCCGGCGAGCGCCGCGCCGACACCGAGCGTGTCGGTGAGGTACGGCAGCAGCAGCAGGCCCGGAAGCGTGCTGAACGCACCGGTCACCAGGGCCCCGGAGGCGTACCCCGCGCGCAGGCGCGGGCTCGCGCCGGGCACCGGGGGTGCCGTCAGCGGGCGGGCGGCGGGTTCCGATTCGACAGCCATGGTTCGAGCGTGAACCGCCGCGGACCGACGCAGTAGTCCGGGATCCACCCGACGGTTCAGGGACTTCCTGTCGTGCAACTACCGGACAGGGGAGGCGGCTTGGAGTCGACGGACGGGCTGGGAGATGGTCGGGGGGACCAAGGGGGAAGGTGAGGCACGGATGCGCATCGACGAAGCCGGGGACACCACGGCGCGCGCGGGCGCCGGGCTGCTGGGCATCGTGGCGAACGGGTTGCACCGTGAGGCCGCCGCGGCCGCCTCGTTGCTGCGGCTGCTGCCGCCGGACGACGCCCGGGCGGGGCTCCTGCGCGCGCGTGCGCTGGTGCTGGCCGGGCTGCCGGAGACCGCGCTGCGGGTGTACGCGTCCGTTCCGTGGTCCGCGCGGGACGCCCCCGTACGGGCAATGGCCCTGCGTCTGCTGGGTCGTTGGGAGTCGGCCGAGCAGTGCCTCGGGCACTCGGCCACGTCCGTGCGCTCCGGTACCGCCACGGCGCCGGCCCTGGAGTGCGCCGCGCTCGCGCTCGACCGGGGCGAGCCGGTCCTGGGCCGTACCGCCCAGCACTGGGCCGAGCAGGCCCTGCGGTCGGCTTCCGGGCCGGGCGCCGGGACGCACTCCCCCGACGGGACCGGAAGCGGGGCCGGGACCGACGTCGAGGCCGAGTCCGACACCGTCTACGCCCGTTGTCTGCTCGCCGCCGCGTTCGCCGCCGTAGGGCGCTTCGGAGCGGCCCTGGACGCCGCCGACGCGGCGGCGCGGCTGTTGGACGGGCTCGGGGAGGACGCGCTGCTGCGCAGGCTGGACGCGGTGCACCGGCTGGCCGACGCCCTGTTCCACACGGGGCGCAGGCACCAGGCGGAGCGACGGCTCGGGGAGGCGCTGGTCCTGGCCCGTGAGTCGGGGCAGGAGCACGTGGCCGGGCGTCTGGAGCTCGGGCTCGCCCGGGCCCGGCTGGCCGCGGAGGACCTGACGGAGGCCGGCCGTTGGGCCGAGCGGGCGTCCGGGGCGGCGCGCCGCACGGGCGGGGTTCCGCTGGGTGTGGACGCGGCGTTGTGCCTGGCCCGGGTACGGCTGGCGGCGGGCGACACCGCCGGCGCTGTGGACACGGCGGAGTCGGCGGCGCGAGCGGCGCGGCCCCTGGGTGGGGTGTGGCGGGACCGGGCGGCCGCCCGGCTGCGGGAGGTGCGCACGGTCCGGGAGCACGAGGGGACCTTGTTCCCGGGCGAGGCGGACGAGACCGGCGACCCGTACAAGAGGGGCCCGGCGGGAGCGTCGCCGGTGGCGCTGAGCGGACGCGAGGCGCAGGTGGCGGCCCTGGTCAGCGAGGGCTGTACCAACCAGCAGATCGCGGCGCGGCTCCAGCTCAGTGCGAAGACCGTCGAGACGCATCTCAGCCGTATCTTCAAGAAGCTCGGGATCACCTCGCGCGCCCAGGTGGCGCACTGGGTCGGTCTGACCGCGGGCCCCGCCCGGGACGGCGGGGGATGACGTCCCGGGACGGGGCGGGCGACCGGCGCGGGCACGCTCTGACGGGGGGTGGTCGGGTGCGCCGCGCCATCACGAACAGCGTGCCGCGAACCGCCTGAGCGGGGCTAAAGCGCGGGTGGCACGCGGGAAGGGCCGGGACCCCAACTAGCTGCCGTGCAACTTGCTGCCACCGCTCCCGGCTGGCACGGAGCACCACGGTCTCCGCACTCTGGTGTGCGTGGGCCGCCCGCGTGGCGGTCACGGGGACAGCGCGCGCCGCAGGTCGGGCCCTCCCCATGCTCTGTGGGCCGGGAGCGCTCCCATCGCGCCGAGGAGAGACCATGACTGTCGATACGTCGAGCACCGCCGTCCAGGGGCTCAAGTACGCGACCCGCCATCTGATCCACTGTCCGACGTCCTGGGACCACTACCTGCTCGACGCGCCCAGCAGCGGCGAGGAGAACTTCGTCCTGGCCGGCTCGGTGCCCACCGGGCATCCGCTGTTCAACGACGGTCCCGGCCACTTCCACGACGCGCAGTCCGTGACGGAGGAGGTGCGCGAGGTCGGCGAGTTCGTGGGGCACCGGTACTTCGGTGTGCCGCGCGAACGGCCCGGTCTGTTCTACCGGTTCGCGCTCTCCCTGACCGATCTGCGGGCCTGGCGGGCCGGTGACACGGAACCGCCCCGGATGACGACGCATCTGACCGCGCGGCCCGACCATGTGATCGGCGGGGTGCCCCGCGGGCTGACGTTCGCCGTCGACGTGCGCATCGACGACGTCCCGTGCTGCACGGGCAGCGCGGGGCTGGTCTTCCTGATGCCGGCGCTGCACCGCAACCACATCGAGCACAGCCGGCGCGCGCTGCGCGCGGCTCCCGAGCTGGACGACGTGCCGGACGGCGCTGGATGGCCGGTGGCCCCGGCCGAGATCGGGCGCCGCGCTCCGGGCAACGTGGTGGTGTGCGAGCCGAGCGTGTCGGCGCACGGCCGGCTGACGACATGGGTCCTCACCCGGGGGGACAATCCGGCGCTGGCGCCGTCCGCGGACGGTCAGGTCTCCGGTCTGCTGCTCCTGGAGGCGCTGCGTCAGACGTCGATCCTGACGGCGGGCCGGACCACTGGTGTGGACGCCGACCGTGCCGTGGTCGCCGACTGGGACGTGCACTTCCGCGGCTACGCGCAGGCGGGACTGCCGTTGCGCTGCGTCGCGGTGCCCGGCCCGCTGGAGCGGGACGCCGAGGGGCGTCCGTCGGTGCCGGTGACGCTGACGGTGACGCAGCACCGGCGCGCGGTGGCCGAGGCCCGCACGATGGTCGTGCAGGACCTGTGACACGGGTGCCGTGATGAGGTTCCGCATCCTCGGCCCGATGGAGATCGAGGGCAGCGCGGGTCCCGGCGTCTCGTACACGCCGCGGGCCGCGAAGCTGCGCGTCGTGCTCGGTGCGCTGCTGGTGCGCAGCGGCGAGGTGGTGTCCGTGGAGGCGCTGACGGACGAGCTGTGGCAGGACGATCCGCCGCGTACGGCGACCACCACGCTCCAGGTGTACATCTCGCAGCTGCGCAAGCAGCTCAGCGCCGCTCAGGACGGGTTCGGGCGGGAGGCGCTGGTGACCCGGCCGCCCGGCTATGTGCTGCGTCTGGAGCCGGACGAGCTGGATCTGACCCGGTTCGAGGAACTGCACGCGAGCGGCCGACGGGCGCTGGAGGCGGGAGACTTCGCGCGGGCTTCGGCGCTGCAGCGGCAGGCGATCGACCTGTGGCGCGGTCCGCTGCTGTCGGACACCCCGCACGGGCCGACGCTCGACGCGGCGGCGGTCCGGCTGGACGAGGCGGGCGTGGCCGCTCTGGAGCAGCGGATCCGCGCGGACCTGGAACTGGGCCGGCACCGCGATCTGATCGCCGAGCTGCAGTCGGTGACGACGCGCCACCCGCTGCGCGAGGAGTTCCACGGGCATCTGATGCTGGCGCTGTTCCGGGCAGGCCGGCAGGCGGAGGCGCTGCGCGCGTTCGGGCAGCTGCGCCAGACGCTCGTCGAGGAGCTGGCGATCGAACCGGGCCCGGCGCTGCAACGGCTGCACCGGCGGATCCTGAGGGGCGACGCGGGCCTGCTGGTCGCCGAGGCGGCGCCGTCCGCGGCGGTCACGGCGAACCAGTCCCGCGGCCGGCCGGTCGCGCTGCCCGCCGCCGATCCGGCGTTCACCGGCCGCGAGGACGAACTCGCCCGCGTGGTGCACCTGTTGACTGCGTCTCCGGCCGGTACGTGTGTCGCCGTGGCCGGAATGCCGGGCGTGGGCAAGACGGCGCTGGCCGTCGAGGCCGCGCACCGGTGCGCGGACACCTTCCCGGACGGCCGGCTGTTCGTCGACCTGGAGCCGGAACCGGGCAGTCCGCTCACCGCGGCGCAGGCGCTGACGCGGCTGCTGCGGCGGGCGGGCGAGACGGGCCCGCTGCCCGAGGCGATGGAGGACCTGCGTGACACCCTGCACACCTTCCTGGCGGGCCGGCGCCTGCTGCTCGTGCTGGACCACGCCAGTTCCGAGGCACAGCTTCGCCCGCTGCTGCCGGCCGGCGAGGGCTGCCGGGCCCTGATCACCATCCGTCGCACGCCCGCCTCGCTCGCCTCGGTCCGTACGGTGGCGCTGGCGCCCCTGCCGCCGGAAGCGGCGTGCGCGCTGCTGACGGCGGTGTCGGGCACGGCACTCGACGGGCACGCGGACGACACGCGGCGGCCCGCCCCGGCGGCACCCGACGGACGCGCGGCCCTGCTGGAGGTGGCCGGACTCTGCGGCAGCCTCCCCCTGGCGCTGCGCAGCGCGGCGGCGCAGCTCGCCGCCCGCCCGCACTGGACGCCGCAGACACTGGCCGCCCGGCTGCGGGACGCACGGGACCGGCTGGACGCCCTGCGGGTCGGTGAACTCGACGTCAAAGAGATCCTGTTGACCGGGTACGCGGCGGCGACGGCCGAGCAGCAGCGGTCGTTCAGGCTGCTCGCGCTGTTGCCGGACGCGCCGTTCGAGCTCGGGCCGGCCGCGGCGGTACTGGGCCTCGGGCCCGACGCGGCCGGCCGCAGCGTCGAAGGCCTCGTGGACGCTCGCCTGCTGGAGGCCGACGAGGCCGGCCGCTACCGCTTCCACCCGCTGCTGCGGCTGCTGGCCGCCGTTTTGAGCACCCCCCGCGCCCGGGAGCACTCGCCGCGGCACGGGGGGGCCCGCCTCGCCGAGACGTACGCGGACAGCGTGGCGCAGGCGGGTCCCCCGGCCGTCGCGGACACCGGGGACGGCGGCCTGGCGGTCCCGGTGGGGGTGCTCCGTACGGCGCATGCGCACGGCGCGTGGCAGGCGGCGCTGCGCCTGGCCGACACGCTCTCCGGCCGGCTGGAGTCGCACGCCGCCTGGCACTCCTGGCGGACCGCCCACACGCTGGGCCTGGACGCGGCACGGCGGGCCCGGGACCGGGCCGGTGAGGCGCGGATGCTGCGCTCGCTGGGCGATCTTGCCTGGCAGCAGCGGGAGTTGACGCGCTGCGAGGAGCTGTACGAAGCCGCGGCCCGGGCCGCCCGCGGCTGTGCGGACGACCACGAGCACGGGCGTGCCCTGGTGGGTCTGGCCGATGTGCGCCTCGACGCGGGCGCCCTGGACGAGGCGGGTGCGCTGCTCGACACGGCGCTCGGCTCGCTGCGGGACGGTTCCCCGGCCCGCTTCGACGCCCTGCGGGCGGGTGCGCTGCTGGCCCTGGACCGGGGGGACGAGGCGACGGCGACCGTCCGCTTCACGGCGTGCCGCGATCTGGCCACGGCCCTGCGCGACCGGCGGCTGGAGGCCTATGCGCGCCGCTGCCTGCGCCGCCTGACCGACGTCCGGGAGCCGGAGCCGGCGGTCGAGGTGCGACCGGGGGTGTGGCGGCTGCGTGAGGCGGCCTAGCCGTGCCGTCCGGGAGAGGCTGGTGACGCGGCCACGGGTCCGGATCCGGACCGTCTTGTTTAAGCCGGACTTTGCCTGCCCCGGCCACCCTGGTCCCAGCCGTATCGAGGGGGAAGCCATGACCGTCACCCAGCAGGCCCCGAGCGCGCGGGGGACACACCCGGCGCCGACGGGAACCGGACGTGCCCTGGTCGGCAGGGAGGCCGAACTGGTCGTCCTGCGGGGCAGGCTGGCCGACCCGGACGCGCGCCTGGTGACGCTCACCGGGCCCGGCGGGGTCGGCAAGAGCGCGCTGGCCGCGGCGTTCGAGGCGGAGCCCGGACAGTTCCGCGGAGTGCGCACGGCCGACCTCGGGCCCGCCGCGTCCGCCGACGAGGCCGCGGCCACCGTGCTGCGCCTGGCGGCCGAGCTGCGCCGCGTGCCCGGTGACCCGGACGCCCTGCTGGTCCTCGACGGCTGCGACCACCACGGCGAGCCGCTCACCACGGTGCTCGGTGAACTCCTGACCCCGGCGGGAAGGTTGACGGCGCTCGCCACCTCCCGCGAGCCGGTCCGGATCACCGGCGAACGGCTGCTGCCCGTACCGCGGCTGCCGGTGCCGCCGCCGGGCGACGACGACCCGGGCGAGCTGGCCGGCAACGCGTCGGTCGCGCTGTTCGTCCGGGCGGCGCGCGACGCGGTGCCCGGATTCGCCCTCACGGAGGAGAACGCGGCCGCGGTCGCCGCCCTGTGCACCCTGCTCGAGGGCCTGCCGCTCGCTCTGCGGCTGGCGGCGTCCCGGCTGCGGCTGTTCACACCGCAGGTACTGCTCGCCCGGCTGCGGCACCGGGGCGGCGCGCTGACGGCCTTGTCCGGCGGCCCCTCGGACGCTCCCGCCCGGCACCGTTCACTCGCGGCGCTGGCGGAGTCCTCCGTGGCGGGACTGAGCCGGGGGCAGCTGGCGCTGCTCGGCCAGCTGGCCGTGTTCGAGCCGGGGTTCGGGCTGCCGATGCTGGAGCGGGTCTCACCGCTGCCGCGTGCCGACACCGACGCCGTGCTCGACTCGCTCCTCGACCGGAGCCTGGTCGTCGCCCTCGACCAGGAGCAGGGCGAGCCGCGGTTCGCGGTGCCCGAGCCGGTGCGCTCCCACATGGCCGAGGAACTGGCCGCCGACGGCCTGCTCGACGCGGCCCTGGACCGGCACGCGGCCGCCTACCGGCAACTGGTCACCACCGTGGAACCGCGCCTGACCGGCCCCCGGCAGGGGCACTGGCTGCACGTGCTCGCCGCCGAGCACCCCAATGTCGTGGCCGCGCTGCGCCGCCTCCATCAGTGCGGTGCGGCCGAGGACGTCGCCTCGCTGGTGCTCGCGCTGCGCCGGCCCTGGCTGGTACAGGGTCATCTGAAGGAGGGCGTGGAGTGGTGCGAGGCGGTGGGCCGGGACGAGGAGCCGGACGCGCCGGCCTCCCGGCCCGCGCTGTCCGAGCCGCTGCGCGCCCGCCTGGTCGACCTGTCGGCGACGTTCACGCTGGCCCTCGGCGACGCCGATCTCGCCGTACGCCGCCATCGCCGGGCCCTCGCCCTGTGCAAGCGGCTGGGCGACCGGCGGCAGACGGCGCTCGTGTCGGCGCGGATGGGGCTGGCGCTGCTGCGGTTCGGCGATCCGGCGGGCGCGGTCACCGCCCTCGGTCCGGCGCTGACCGCCCTCGAGTCGCTGGGCGCGGCGGCCGCGGCGGCGGACGCGACCGTCGCACTGGCCGCGGCGCTGCGCGCGCAGGGCGACACCCGCAAGGCACGGGACCTGCTGGAGAAGGGGCTCGAGGCGCACCGCAGGGTCGCGGACGCGCGCGGCCTCGCCGCGGCGCTGCGCGAGTGGGCGGCCACGGCCGGGGAGCGGGACGACGCCCAGGGCGCGGCCCGGGCGCTGCGCGAGAGCCTGGAGCTGTACCGCTCGCTCGGCGAGCGCACCGAACTTGCGGGCGCACTGGAGGAGTTGACCCTGTTGCGGTTGCGCACCGACCCCTCGGCGGGCCCCCGGGCGACCCGTGCCCTGGCCGCGTGCGCCGCCCTGCGCGGACGGCTCGGCAGCGTGCCCGCGCCGGACCGTCGGGCCGCGGTGGACGAGGCCCTCGGCTCACTGCGCTCCAGGCTGCACGCGACCGGTTACGCGGCGGCCTGGACCGAGGGCACCCGGATGGCACCGGCCACCGCCCTCGAGGAGGCACTGGCCGCGCCGGATCCCGGCACCCGGCCGGCGGCCCCCACTCCGGAGGCGCAGCCGCTCACCCCGCGCCAGGTACAGGTGGCGATGCTGGTCGCCGAGGGCCTGACGAACCGCCAGATCGCCGCCCGGCTCGACATATCGGAGTGGACGGTCGTCAACCACGTACGGCAGATCATGCGCAGACTGGGCTGTACGTCACGGCTGCAGGTGGCGTGGTCGGTGGGCCGATGGACGTGACGGCGGCCGCACCCCTGCTGGGCCCGCTGCCGGACGGGGCGGGCGTGCCGCGGGAGGTGGCGGACGGCTGGCGCGCGGCCGGGCTGTGGCGCGCGGAGGGCTTCGTGCACGACGTGCTGCGCACCGCCGCTGAGCACCCCGACCGTCCGGCCTTCGTGGGCCACCGTGCCCACCGCCCCGAGGGCCGTCGGACGGTCACCGTGTCGTACGCCGAACTCGCCCTCCACATGGACCGGTTCGCCGCCGCCCTGCGCTCGCTCGGGGTGGCCGAGGGCGACCCGGTGGCCCTGCAGCTGCCCAACTGGTGGGAGACCGCGGCCCTCGTGCTCGCCTGCTGGCGGATCGGCGCCGTCGTGGTGCCGGTGCTGCCCGGGGTCCGTGCGCCCGACCTGGAGCGGATCCTGGCGGCCACACAGGCCCGGGTGTGTGTGGTTCCGGACCACTGGGAGCAGTACGGCCACGCGGAGGTGCTCGCCGAAGTCGCGCATCGGCTGCCGTGGTTGCGGCGCCGGGTGGTCGTCGGTGACGCGGCGGCGACGGGCGCCGTGGACTTCGGGTCGTACTTCCTGCGCACGGCGCACGAACGCGGGCCCGACGCACGCGAGTTGCCACTCGCCCTCGCCTCCCCCGACCGGCCCGCGCTGCTGCTCACCGTCATGGGGATGGGTGAGGACCACGGCGCGCTCCTGCACACGGGCAACACGCTGTACGCGGGCCTCGCGGCGCAGCGTGGCGACGATGTGACGGGGCCGCCCGCCGTATTCGCCTCCCCGCTTCCGCTCACCTCCCTCGCCGCCCTGCTCTACACGGTGTGCTGGCCGCTCGCGGCCGGCGGTACCGGGGTGTTCCAGGACGTGTGGGATCCGCGCGTCCTGCTCGGGCTGATGGAGTACGCCCGGGTCGACCGGATGTACGCCACGCCCGCGCACTGGGCCGAGCTGCTGACGGCGCAACGGCAGGAGTCCCGCGATCTGTCCGCACTACGGCTCGCCCTCACCGGCGGCCGCGTCGGCACGCCCGGGGCCCTCCTCGGCGAACTGCGGGCGGGGCTGGGCGTCCGTGTGCGGAGCGTGTGGGGGGCGCCCGAGGCGGGGCTCGGAGCCGTGTCGCACGGGTCCGGGGAGCAGCCGCTGCCGGGACTCGAGGTCGTCGTGGAGGACGGCCGGCTGCGGGTGCGCGGTCCCTCCGTCGCGTTGGCCGCCTGGCGGCACGGGGGCTCCGTCGAGGCGGCCTGGGACAGGTGGGACGGCTGGCTGGACACCGGTGACGCGGCGGCCGCCGGGCGGCCCGGCGAGGTCACGGTGGTGCGACGAGCGGACGAACGCACCGGTGGCCTGTTCGTCGTACCGGTCGACGAACTGGAGGAGGGGCTGCGCGCGCATCCCCGGGTGCTCGAGGCCGCCGTGGTGGAGTACACGGACGCGACCTACGGCGAGATGCCCTGTGCCGTCGTCGTGCCCGCCCTGCAGGAGGAGCCGCCGGGGCTGGTGGAGCTCCGTGACCATCTCGCCCGGCGCGGCCTGACGGAGGCGTTCCTGCCCACCCGCCTCGAGCTGGTCGGCTCCCTCCCGCGGGACCAGGACGGCCGGCTCCGCAAGGAGGCCCTGCGCACCTGGCTCGCCCGGCTGCGCCCGGGCACCCCGCGGCCCCGTCCCGACACGACCGCCTGACCACGGCGCACCCGACCGGCATCGCCGCCGGGGGCGCACCGCGTCTCACAGCGAGGCGACCCGCGTCCCGAACGCCACCAGTTCGCCGCGCCACGCCCCCGGCAGCCGGGCCTCGCCCGCCGTGCGTCCGGCCCGGCCCACGAGTTCGCGGATCATGCGCTCGGCCACGTCCCGTTCGTCGCCGTCGAGCAGCGCCTCGCGCAGCAGGTCGGCGTCCCAGGCGTACTCGGGACCCCCGTCGAGGAAGCCGCGCAGTCGCCAGGCGGCGTGCAGGGCGTCGGCGTACGCCTCGTAGACGGACGTGAGGTCGTCCCGGCCCGCCAGCGCGGCGCCCATGAGCAGGGGGGCGCGCAGGGCGTACCAGCCCGCCCGGCAGCCGCTGTCGCAACCGGAGACGCAGCGGCCGGGCCACGGGTCGTCCAGGTACGCCGCGGTCATCGCCTCGCGCGCGTACATGCCGACGCAGCGGTCCGCGCGCAGTTCGTCCCAGTGCGTCCGTGCGGTGCCCGTCAGTCCCGCCGCCAGCCGGTCGGCGCAGGCGAGGGCGAGGTCTCCGGCGAGTGTCGCGGTGTAGGCGCCGTACCGCCGCGCGTCACCGCCCCAGCCGCCCCGCTCGTGCTCGGCCGCGCGTGCCACGTGCAGGGCGGGCATGCCGCGTCGTACGGCGACCCTGTCGTGGACGTCCGAGCGCAGCAGCGTGGCGGTGTCCAGAAGTTCGAGCGCGGCGGCCGCGTCCACGGCCGGCTGGTCGTCCGGGTCGCCGCCGGCCGCGAGGTAGCCGGTGAACAGCACCACGGGACGCACCCGTTCGCCACCCGCCGCGACCAGTTCGGCCAGCGATTCGACGAGGACGGCGGCGCGGGCGTGGCCGGAGTGGCGCCGGTACTCGTCGTTCAGCAAGGAGCGCAGTTGGGCCTCGACCCGGTCCAGCATCCTCTCGCGCTGTTGCGCCGGAGCCGGTGTCCTGTGGTCCTGATCCGTGATCATGTGGGCCTCCTGCTGGGCTACGGATTGCGACCGACCCTGCCGGATGCGTCACACAGCGACAATGCGGGAAGCGGACCTGCCGCGTCCTTCCCGCTGGTGCCGGGGGGCATGTGACGGTTCCCTGTCATGCTCGCGGACCACACCGGACGACCTTGCCATGCGCTTGCCACAGTCCATCCGCCGCTTTAGCGCCATGGCGGTATATGGACTCGCTGCTCGACACGCAGACCGGGCACCGGCCCGGCCATCCGCTCGTCCTCAGGAGACCCCATGAACAACTCCCCGGCGAACAGCTCCATGTCGAACAACAGCAACAACGCGAACTCCGCCAACAACGACAGCAACAACGTCAACAACCCGGCGATGGCCGACGACTCCGCCGCCCCGCGTCTGCAGAGCGTCACCGCCACGGACATCAACGCCCTCGCCGAGGACCTGTCAATCGTTGCCAACGTGAACAACAGCAACGACAACGACAGCAACTCGAACAACAACATCAACAACTGACCGTGGCACCCCAGCGGGGCGGGGCGCACCGGCCCGCCCCGCAGCACGACTTCACCGGCGATCCCCAGGCCGTCGCCGCCTACCGTGACGAGCGCCGGCGCCTGCAGCGCGAGGCCGTCCTGGGCACCGGTGAACTGATCGAGAGGCTCCTCACCGAGCGCCGCACCCGGCTCGCCGCACTGCGCCGGCTGCCCTGGGTCCGGCGCTTGTTCGACGTCACGCACCATCAGGTACGGCAGGTCCTCGCGGCACCGCGCTACACGGCCGTGCTGCCCCTTCGC
>NZ_JBHYKH010000148.1:0-17944 GCF_042741275.1 Streptomyces sp. NPDC058964 | reverse complement strand
CCGCCGTCGGGCTGGGGCTGGGGGTGGCCGCGCCGCCGCCGCCGGAGCCGCCACCGCCGGCGATGCGGTCGATGTCCACCGGGGTGGATGTGGCGTTCGGCGGCGGTGTGAGCACCACCTCCGGCTGACCGGCGGGCGGAGGAGGCGGGGTCAGGTCGGAGTCGGGCAGCTTCGGCGGAGTGGTCTGCTGGAAGAGGGTCTGGTTGAAGTCGACCAGGCCGGTCTTCTCCATCACCGTGATGTGGTCGAGCACGGTGTCGTTGGCCTGGTCGGCCAGGGCGCGCACGAGCGTGTTCTTGGTGGTGGACCGGATCTTCGCCACCGTGTTGAAGATCGAGCCGTGCGTCATCCGCAGGATGTTGGCGAAGTCGGTGTCGAACTTCTTGCCGCTGTCCGACTTGAGGGTGGCGACGAAGCCCTCCTGCTGGGGGCTCGCGATGTTGGGCAGCGTGATGTTCAGCATGGGCGCGATCTTGCGGCAGGTGGTGTCCAGCGCGGAGTGTCCGTCGACCAGGTGCTGGCTGGCGGTGATGACCGCCTTCGAAGTGCCCTTCTGCAGGCCGATCTGGCCGACCGGGTACTCCCAGAGCCCGGCCGCGCGCACCTTCACGACGAAGTCCCGGTCGGACTCGGTCAGCGGGCCCCACTGCGTCTGCGCGATGATGCGGTCGGGTGAGGTGGAGGCCGTGCTCACCCCGAGCATGCTCGGGTAGACGAGTGCCGCGAGCGTCAGGCTCAGGGCACCGCCCACGAAGAGAGTTCCCGTCGCATTCCGCGAAAAGCGCACCGTGCCTCCTGCCGGTCGTTGATCCCGCCCTCGGGCGGTTCGGCCACACAGCAGTACGGATGAAAAAGGCGTGCGACTCTATGGCTTTGGCAAAAAGTCGAGGGACTGTGGTGAGGCGAGTTGCGACGTGACGGCTGCGCGCCGAGCCGATGACGAACAGGCCTGCGGCCGGGGGTCGTTGACGAAATGTTGACCACTTGACGGGAGAGTCCTGGCGCAGGCCCGCCCTAGATTCGCGGCATGCCCCCACAGCTTCCCCCCGGAGTTCCCTCGGCGCTCCCGGTCCTCCCCTATCGCAAGCCCACCAAGGGCCGCGACTACTGGGTGCTGGACGACGTCCTGACCGACGCCGACGCCGTGCGGGAACGGTGTCTGGCCAAGGACGACTGGGTCAAGGGGTACCCCTACACCTCGGAGACCTGGCCGGGACTGCGCACCATGCCCGGTCTCGACCCCTCCGAACTGGGCCGCGTCGAGCGGCTGGTGAAGAAGGCCACCGGGGCCCGGGAGCTGTGGGTGCAGCGGGCGCCCGGCGGCGGGACCCTCAACCACAACTGCGTGCAGGTGGTGGGAGAGGGCGAGAGCGAGCCCCGGCCGCACACCGACTCGCGGGCACTGTGCCGGTACGCCGCCGTGCTGTACCTGAACCCCGGCGTCCCGAAGGACTGCGGCACCAGTTTCTACCGGCAGTCGCTGCCCGGCGGCCGCCTCGGCGGCAATGTCGTCCAGGCCCCGCACAACAACCTCGTCGAGGCCCTGGGGACGCGGTTCGTGGCACCCGACGCCTTCGAGGAGGACGTGCGTGTCCCCCACCGGCACAACCGCCTCCTCCTCTACAACGCCAACCTCGTCCACAGCGCCACCGGCTACTTCGGACGCACGCTGGAGGAGAAGCGGATGACCGCCGTCTTCTTCTGGATGGCCTGACCGGCGGAGGGCCGGCATCGCGGGGTTCAGTAGCGCAGGGCCCTCGTCACCTCCGCCTGCACGGTGCCCGACAGCTTGTGCGTGCTGCTGGCCGTGGCCGTGCCGGTCTTGCCCGCCGCCACGTTGTCGACGGTGACGACGACCGTGTCGAGGAGATTGCCGCCGGAGTCCTTGTAACTGACCTGGACGGCGAAGGACTTGGCGGAGTCCGCCGTGTTGGTGGCCGTGACGTCCACCGTGGTGCGGCCGTCGGAGGCGGTGGCCGGCGTGCCGAGCTTCACCTCGTCCTTGGCCTCGATGCCGTTCTTCACCTCGTCGAGCCGCCGCCTCGCCTCCGCGCTGGCCGACGCGACCACGTCCGCGCCCATCGAGGCGAGGGACGAGGCGGCGGATGCGGCCTTGCTGACGGCGGCGGAGGCGGCCTTGCTTGCGGTGGACGACGCGTTGCCGTTGTCCGAGCAGCCTGTGAGCCCCACACCGGCCGCCACCGCCAGCGCCAGCGCCGCACCCGTCCGGTAATCAGCCATCCCGCTCGCCTCCATCGGGCTCGATCGCCCGGTCGTCCTGTGGTCATCCCAGTCAAGATCGGGACCCCGGCGACCGCATGTCGGCGTCATCCGTACGGCGTAACACCCGTGGTGGGACGGCCGGCCCGGCCGGATCGTCGTACGTGAGGTGACAGGACGCGACTCGACGGCGGAGGTACCGACATGGCGCAGCAGGCGCATCCGACGAAGCCGCAGCGGTCGTCCGGCAGCATCCTGGCGGGCGGTGGAGTCGTCTTCGCCGGCGTCCTGATGCTGGTCTCCGGCGTCCTCGCGATTCTCCAGGGCATCTCCGCGATCGCCGAGGACGACGTCTGGGCCCGCGTCGGCCACTACGTCTACAAGATCAACCTCACCGGCTGGGGCTGGATCCTGCTCATCGTGGGTGTCGTCGCCGCCCTCGCCGGCGCGGGCATCCTCAAGGGCGCCGCGTGGGCGCGGGCCGTCGGCATCGCCCTGGCGGCCGTCGGCATCGTCATCCAGTTCCTGTTCCTGCCGTACGCGCCGGTCTGGGCGATCATCATGATCGCCATCTACCTCTTCATGATCTGGGCGCTCGCGGCGTACGAACCCGGTCGCACCGACGGCTGACGGCGGCGGCGCGCGCCCGTCGTGAAGCCCGGGATCTGATGTGTGACGCGGGTCACGCTCATGACCTGTCACGCCCGCACGGGCCCACTTGTCCCATGGTCGTCCCCGGCCCGCGGGCGGGTGACGTGACCCTGGGAGTGGGACATGTCGAACGCGTCGAACACGTCGAACGGTGATCACGACGTCGTCGTCCTCGGTGCCGGCTACACCGGGATGCTGGCGGCGATCCGCCTGGCCCACCGGACGCGCCGTACCGGCGTCCGGATCACGCTGGTCAATCCCTCGGAACGGTTCACCGAGCGGCTCCGCATGCACCAGGCCGCCACCGGACAGGAACTCGCCGAGCACCGGATCCGGGACCTGCTCGCCGGTACCGGCATCACGTTCGTGCGGGGCTTCGCCACGGCGATCGACGCCGACGCGCGCACGGTGACGGTGGCCAAGGCGACGGTGGCCAAGATGACGGGGGACGCGGGCACGGCGGGTCCGGAGACGGCGGTCCCGGAGACGGCCGTGCTGCCGTACGACACCCTGGTCTACGCCCTCGGCAGCACCACCGACACCGGCCGGGTGCCCGGCGCCGACGCGCACGCCTTCACCCTCGACGGGCAGGAGGCGGCCGGACGCCTGGCCGCGAGGCTGCGCGCGGCCGAGGCGGCCGGCGGGACGGTCGCCGTGTGCGGCGCCGGGCTGACCGGTGTCGAGGCCGCGACCGAGATCGCCGAGGCCCACCCCGGGCTGGACGTCACGCTGATCTCCTCGGCGGAGCCCGGCTCGATGATGGGCGAGAGGGCACGGACGCACCTGAACAGGGCACTGGACCGGCTGGGCGTCACGGTCATCACCGGCGCCCCGGTGGCCAAGGTGCTGCCGGACGCGGTGGAACTCGCCACGGGCGAGACGGTCCCTGCGGACGTGTGCCTGTGGACGGCGGGCGTCCGGGCGCCCCGGCTCGCCACCGACGCGGGCATCGAGACCGACGAGCGGGGCCTGGTCGTCGTGGACGCCACCCTGCGTTCCGTCTCCCACCCCGACATCCACGCCGTCGGCGACGCGGCCGCGGTCCGGCTGGCCTGGGGCCGGCTGCACGGGACCTGCCAGAGCGGGCTGCCCACCGCCCAGTACACCGCCGACACCATCGCCGGTCTGCTGCGCGGCAGGTCGCCCAAGCCCTTCCGCTTCGGCTACGTCCACCAGCCGGTGAGCCTGGGCCGCCACGACGCGGTCATCCAGTTCACCCGCGCCGACGACACCCCCCGCCGGGCCTTCCTCAAGGGCCGGGCGGCGGTCCTCTACAAGGAGTTCGTCAGCGGCAGCCCCGTGACGGCGTACCGGCTCGGCAAGCACGTGAACGTCACCGCCACGGTCTCCAGGGGCGGCCGGGCGACCCGGGCGGCGGTGGCGTGAGGAACACGGCTCTGACAGGTTGATGCCATGCAGCACGAGCCGACGGCGCGACAGGACCCGTATCTCGAACACCGGCGGCTGCTGTTCGCCACGGCGTACCGGATGCTCGGCAGCGTCGCGGACGCGGAGGACGTCATGCAGGACACCTGGCTCACCTGGCACGGCACGGACCGCTCCACGGTCCGCCACCCCAAGGCCTATCTGGTCCGCACGGTCACGAACCTCTCCCTCAACCGTCTGACCTCGGCCCGCGCCACCCGCGAGACCTACGTCGGCCCGTGGCTGCCGGAGCCCCTGCTGACCTCCCCCGACGTGGCCGTGGAGACCGAGTTGGCCGAGAGCGTGTCCACCGCGATGCTCGTGGTCCTGGAGACCCTCGCCCCCGTCGAGCGGGCGGTCTTCCTGCTGCGCGAGGTCTTCGGCTACTCGCACGCGGAGATCGCCGGCATTCTCGACCGCCCCGAACCCACGATCCGTCAGATCGCCCACCGCGCACGTGCCCACGTCCAGTCCCGCCGCCCCCGCCACGACACGGACGCGGGCCGACGCGAGGAGATCACCGCGCAGTTCATCGAGGCCTGCGCGGGCGGTGATCTGAACGCGGTCATGGAACTCCTCGCCCCCGACGTGACCTGCTGGTCGGACGGCGGCGGCAAGGTCACCGCGGCCCGCCGCCCGCTGCACGGCCCCGACCACGTCGCCCGCTGGATCCTCGGCGTCCTGGCGAAGCCCCGGACGGCCGGCGTGGTCATGCAGCCGGCCGGGATCAACGGCGAGCTGGGTGTGCTCCTGACGTTCCAGGGCCGGCCGGCGGCGGCGCTGACCTTCGGCCTGGTGCAGGGGCGCATCAGCGACCTGCGCTTCCAGGTGAACCCGGACAAGCTGGCGGGGCTGCGCCCGGACAACGGGCTGGCCGCCGGATGACGTCCCCCGGCGGTCTCACCCGGTTCGGGTGAGGCCGGGGGCCGCCCGCTGTGCGCAGGCTGAGGGCAGCAGAGTGCGGCGTCCGGGCGAAGGCCCGGCACGGCGGGAAGACCCGGAGGCAAGACGTGGACACACCGGAGTACCTCGCATACGACTATCCGCTGCTGAGCGCGTTCTGGACGATGCTGTGGTTCGTCCTGCTGGTCATGTGGTTCGTCCTGCTCTTCAAGGTCATCGTGGACGTGTTCCGCGACGACTCGCTGAACGGCTGGGCGAAGGCCGGCTGGCTGATCTTCGCCATCGCGCTGCCCTTCCTCGGCGTCTTCGTCTACGTCGTCGCCCGCGGCAAGGGCATGGGACAGCGTGAACTGGCGGAGGCGCGCGAACGGCAGGCGGCCTTCGACTCCTACGTCCGTGAGACGGCGGGTGCCAAGAGCCCGCGCAGCAGCGCGGAGGAGCTGGCCAGGCTGTCCGAACTGCGCAACCACGGCGACATCACGGAGGACGAGTTCCGCCGGGCCAAGGAGCAGGTGCTGACCGGCAGCGCCGCCACGAGATGAATCGACGTGAGCGGCGGCCGTGACACCAGGTGGGCCCGGCTGGCCCTGCTCGCCCTGGCGGCCGCCGTGCTGGTGCCGCTGGTCGCCGCCGGGCTGAGGAGCGTGCTGTGGGCGCTGGCCGGGCTCGCCGGGCCGGCGCTCGCCGCCGCCGGACTGTGGTGGACCCTCGCGCACACCGGGGCCGTCCGGGCGCTGGGGGTGCTGGTGTCGGTGGCCGCGCCGCTCGCGGTCCTCGCCCTGTACGCGGCGAACGGCCTGCTGCTGCCTGCCTGCCTGTCCCTGGGGCTGTGGGTGCTGGCGGTCG
Organism: Streptomyces sp. NPDC058964; assembly: GCF_042741275.1. NCBI lineage: Bacteria > Bacillati > Actinomycetota > Actinomycetes > Kitasatosporales > Streptomycetaceae > Streptomyces > Streptomyces sp. NPDC058964. The sequence continues at coordinate 11,899 of NZ_JBHYKH010000148.1, read as the reverse complement.
CGGCCGCGCGGATCGCGCTGACGCCTTCGGGCGGGGCGGGTACGCGCGGTCGTGACCGCAGTCCGGCCCAGCCGCCGCGCAACGCGTGGATCGTGATGAACTGCCGTTCCGGCGGCGGCAAGGTGGCCCGCTTCCACCTGGCGGAGCGCGCGCGGGCGGCGGGTGCCCGGGTGGTCCTGCTGGAACCGGAGCGGCACCAGGACGTGGCGGAGCTGGCCCGGCGCGCGGTGGCCGACGGAGCCGACCTGCTGGGAGTGGCCGGCGGAGACGGCACACAGGCCCTGGTGGCGGAGGTCGCCGCCCGGCACGACCTGCCCTTCCTGGTGATCCCCGCCGGGACCCGCAACCACTTCGCCCTGGACCTCGGCCTCGACCGGGAGAACCCGGCGGCCGCCCTGGACGCGCTGACCGACGGCTACGAGATCCGCGTCGACCTCGGCTTCGCCGCGGACCGGGTGTTCGTCAACAACGCCTCGTTCGGCACGTACGCGGCCGTCGTGAGCGATCCCGGCTACCGGGACCGGAAGCTGCGCACGGTCCTGCAGACCATGCCCGGCCTCCTCACCGGCGACGACGCCCCGAGGCTGCGGATGCGGTCGGGCAGGAGACACTTCGACGGACTGCAGGCGCTGCTCGTCAGCAACAACCCCTACCGGCGTGCCGCCGACGCGTCCCGTCCGGGGCGCCGGGAGTGCCTGGACTCCGGACGGCTCGGCGTGGTGTGCGTGCGCGTCGGCAGCACCGCCCAGGCCGCGCGGCTGGTGCGTGGCGCGCGCTCGCCCGGCCTGACGCGGCTGACCGCCGACCGCGTGGTCGTCGAGGCGGACGCGGCCACCGTCCCGGCCGGTGTCGACGGTGAGCATGCCGTGCTGCCCGCCCCCGTCGTGTGCCGGATCGCCCCCGGCGCACTGCGGGTACGCCTGCCGCGCCACTGCCCCGGCGCCCCGGTGAACAGACCGTCCGCGGACTGGCCGAGGGTGGTACGGCTCGCGCTGAGGACGGGGACGGCGCCCGGCGGGGTGAGCGGGGCGGGTGGGCCGGCAGCCCGCCGGGGCCCGTCGTGTCACTCACGGCGGTAGGAGGAGACCGCCCGGACGCCGGGGACGGCCCGCAGCCCCCGGCGGTGACGTGCCGGGTCGTCCTGGCCGCCGCCCTCGCTCACGCCGGTCCGGCCGACCTTCCGACGACGCGCCTGGCCACGAACTTGCCGAGCTCCCACAGCCCCAGCAGCGCGATCGGCGGCAGCAGCGCCCAGCCGAACTGCCCCGCGTCGATCCGGGTCGTGCCCAGCAGCCGCTGGAACCCGTCCATCTGCGTGACCAGCACCGCGAGCGCGAACTCCACGAGCATCGCCCGGTTCATCTGCTTGCTGTCGAAACTGGCGGTGGTCAGGACGGTGTCCGTCTCGCTGCGGCACTCGAGGGCGGCCACGATCAGGCAGAGCGCGAAGGAGGTGAAGGCGATCGACTGGCCGATGGCGGTGCTGCCGTAGTGCGACTCGCCCAGCTTGATCAGCAGGAGCAGGCCGATCGTGATCGCCAGTCCGGACAGCCCGACCGTGATCATCACGCTCCTGGTCAGCACGGGTTCGCCGCGCGGGCGCGGTCTGCGCTCCATCAGTCCGGGGCTCTGCCGGTCGAAGCCGAGCGCGAAGCCGAAGGCGGCGTTGACGAAGAAGTGGATCCACAGCACCTGGGCCGGGGAGAAGGGTTCACCCGCCGCGATGTCGAACAGGGCGGCGCCGAGGAACGTCAGCACGAACACGACGAGCAGCACGAGGACGAAGCGGATGTACTTGGTGAGGTTGTCGTAGATCTTGCGGCCCTGCTCGACGGCGAAGACGATCGTGGCGAAGTTGTCGTCGGTCAGCACCATGCGCCCGGCGTTCTTGGCGACCTCCGTGCCGGAGCCCATGGCGATGCCGATGTCGGCCGCCTTGATGGCCGGGGCGTCGTTGACACCGTCCCCGGTCATGGCCACCACGTCACCCTTCTTCTTCAGCGTCTCGGCGAGCAGCACCTTGTGTTCGGGGGCGACCCGGCCGACCACCCCGATGTCGTCGATCCTGGCCAGCCGCTCGCCCTCGTCCAGCGCCGCGAAGTCCGCGCCGAGCATCGCCGCGCCCTCGATGCCGAGCTGCCGCGCGATGGCGGCGCCCGTGACGACGTCGTCCCCGGTGACCATCCGCACCCGGATGTGTGCGGCCTGCGCGTCGGCGACCGCCGCCCGCGACTCCGCGCGGGGCGGGTCGACCATTCCCACCAGACTCGTCATCTGCAGGTCGGTGACGTGTCCGAGCAGGTCCCCCTCGGGGTCGAAGACGGCGGGGTCGAGATCGCGCCGCGCGGCGGCCATCACCCGCAGCCCCTCGCCGCCCATGCGCTCGACGTGCGTCTGGGCCCGCTGGCGCAGCTCGGCGTCCCAGGGGACGGCCGTACCGTCGCGCAGCCCGGTGGCGGCGCGGTCCATGACCGCGGGCGCGGCGCCCTTCACGAAGCACCGCACGACGGGGCGGCCCGCCGCGTCCGTGGCCGAGTGGAAGGTGGCCATCAGTTTGTACGAGGGGTCGAAGGGCAGCGTGGCCAGCCGGGGCAGCCGGCTCCGGGTGGCGTCGATGTCCAGTCCGGCCTTGTGGCCGAGCACCAGCAGGGCGCCCTCGGTGGGGTCGCCGACCACCTTGCCGCCCACCAGTTCGGCGTCGCTGGCGACCACGTACGGCAGGATCGCGTCCTCGATGCCGGGCGTGCTGCCCACGGCGTGGTGGACCTTGCCGTCCAGGCCGTAGCCGGTGCCGGAGACGGTGTAGCGGTCGCCGGGGTCGACCACCTCCACGACGGTCATCTGGTTCATCGTGAGGGTGCCGGTCTTGTCGGAGTTGATCGCCGAGGTGAACCCCAGCGACTGCACCGACGGCAGGTCCTTCACGATCGCCTCGCGCCGGGCCAGGTCGACCCCGCCGATGGACAGGATGGTCTGGGTCACCGTGGGCAGGGCCTCCGGAATGGCGGCGATGGCCAGCGAGACCGCGCTCACGAAGAGCGCGTCCCAGGCCTCGCCGCGGCTGCGCCCCAGGACGAACATCACGATCATCGTCAGTCCGGCCGCGCCGATGATCCACAGGGTGAGCCGGTTGAGCTCCTGGTCCAGCGGGGAGGCCTCGCGGGGCGTGGCCGACAGCATGCCGGAGATGCGGCCGAGTTCGGTGGTGGCGCCGGTGGCCGTGACGATCACCGTTCCGCTGCCGTGCGTGACCGGCGTGTTCATGAACGCCATGTTCGTCCGGTCCCCGGGCCCCAGGTCACCGCCGGTCAGTGTCGCCGGGTCCTTGCCGACGGGCACGCTCTCGCCCGTCAGCGCGGACTCGTCGATCTGCAGGGCGCTGGCGGCGACGATCCGTCCGTCGGCGGGCACCTCGTCCCCGGCGGTGAGGAGCACGACGTCGCCGGCGACGACCTCCTCGGCCGGGATCTCGGCCTCCGTCCCGTCCCTGCGTACCCGGGCGGTCGCCTTCAGCATCGACTTGAGCGCGTTCATGGCGCTCTCGGCCTTGCCCTCCTGGCGCATGCCGACGACGGCGTTGAGGACCGTCAGCACCATCAGGAGCACGCCGGTGCTCCACTCCGCGACGAGGAAGGACACCACGGCCGCGGCCACCAGGACCAGCTGCATGTAGCTGCGGTACTGGGCCAGGTACCGGCGCCAGCCCGGCAGGGGTTTCTCCTCCGGCAGCGCGTTGGGGCCGTGCGCCGCGAGGAGCTCGGCCGCCCGGGCCGCGGAGAGTCCCACGGCCGGATCCACCCCGAACGACGCGGCGACCTGCTCGGGAGGGCACGCGTACCACGCCCGGCCGCCGGTCGCCCGCTCGTGCGGGGCATCTGCCTGCGCGGTCATGGCGCGGGTCTCCTCTCAGCCCTTCTTGCCGGAGCGCTTGCCCCTGCCGCCGGAGTGCTTCCGCTTCCCGCCCCCACCCTTGCCGGATCCGGGGACCGAGGCGGCGTACGGATCGGCGGCCGCGCCCTTGGGCGCCTCGCGCTCCAGCTCCCGCCCCGCCTCGGCCAGTTGCTTCCGGCTCTCGTCACTGACCTGTGGGTACCGGGGGTCGATGTCGATCAGGGTGTGCGCCAGCACCGCGGCGGCGCAGATGCGCGTGAACCACTTGTGGTCGGCCGGCAGGACGTACCAGGGCGCCCACTCGGTGCTGGTGGCCGACAGCATGTGCGAGAACGCCCACTGGTAGTCGTCCCAGCGGGCGCGCTCCCGGACGTCCGCGGACGAGAACTTCCAGTTGCGCTCGGGGACGTCGATGCGCTTGAGGAAGCGGATGCGCTGCTCCTCCTTCGACATGTTCAGGAACAGCTTCACGATCCTGAAGCCGTTGTCGGTCAGATAGCGCTCCCAGTCGTTGATCTCCCGGTACCGCCGCTCCCACACGTCCCCTTTCCGGGCGGCGGCGGGCAGCTTCTGCCGGCGGAGGTTCTCGGGGTGCACCCGCACCACCAGGACCTCCTCGTAGTGGGAGCGGTTGAAGATGCCGATCTCACCGCGGGCCGGCATATGGCGGGCGTACCGCCACAGGTAGTCGTGGTCGAGCTCCTCGGCCGAGGGCACCTTGAAGGCGGTCACGCGCACGCCCTGCGGATTGACGCCGCTCATCACGTGCCGGATCGTCCCGTCCTTGCCGCCCGCGTCCAGTGCCTGCAGGCACACGAGCACCCCGTAGGTGTCCTGGGCGGCCAGCCGGCGCTGGTAGTCGGCGAGCAGTTCGGTGCCGCTGCGGAGCAGTTCCTCACCGTCCTTCTTCTTGCGGACACCGGCCTTGTAACCGGGGTCGAAGTCCCTCGCCAGATGCACCTCGGAGCCGGGCGCGACCCTGAGGGGCTCGATGAACTCCGCGATGCGCTCGGCTCTGTCGTCGGCCATCGTCCACCGTCCTTCCGGCACACCGGCCCGTCGGCACCGGGCCGTCGCGCATCGGCAGCGTCCCTCCGCCGGGCGGTGGGCGGCCTCACCCACGGCGGGTGGTTCGGGGGCCCGGCCCCGACACGCCGACCGCCCGCGGGGCTCCTGGTGACGGCCGTGCCGGTCGGATCGGACGCGCCCGACCGGGTGACCGAGCGGGTGTGACCACCGGGCCGCCGCCCCGAGGAGGCAGTACGGTCACGCGTCATGACCACCATTGCCATCGTCGGGGCGGGGCCCGGGCTGGGAGCCGCTGTCGCGCGCCGGTTCGGCCGTGAGGGGTTCGACGTCGCGCTCGTCGCGCGTGACCGGGGCCGGCTGGACGCCCTGGCCGGGGAACTGGGCGCCGAGGGGGTGACCGCGCGCGGGTTCGCCGCCGACGTGCGCGACCCGCAGGCGCTGGCGGCGGCCCTGGGCGCGGCGGGCGCGGAGCTCGGGCCGGTCGAGGTGCTCCAGTACAGCCCGGTGCCGCAGCGGGACTTCATGCTGCCGGTGCTGGAGACCACCCCCAGGGATCTGCTCGGTCCGGTCGAGTTCTCGGTGTACGGCCCCGTCGCCGCCGTGCAGCAGGTCCTGCCCGGCATGCGCGCCCTGGGCCGCGGCACGATCCTGCTCGTCAACGGCGGCACCGCCGTCGTCCCGCACCCCGACCGGGCGGGCACCTCGATCGCCTTCGCCGCCGAGAGCGCCTACGGCCATCTGCTGCACGACCGGCTCGCCGCCGAGGGCATCCATGTCGCCCAGCTCGTCGTCCCCGGCGCGATCGTGCCGGGACACCCGAGGAAGGATCCGGCCGTGCTCGCGGACACCCTGTGGGGCCTGCACGTGGACCGGCACGGCTTCCGGCACTACGCCGACGACCTCGACAGCTGACTGTCCCGTCGCCCGGCGCCCGGCGCCCGTCGCCCCGCGCCCGTCGCCCGTCGCCCCGCGCCCGTCGCCCGGCGCCCGTTGAATGCTCGACCACCCGGCCGTCGCACCGTCGGCCCGCCGCCGTGTCCGTTCCGTCCCGCAGTGTCGGAAATCGATTCGTGCGCAACGATGGTGTTAAAACCGGAATGCACCGGAATGCACCCTCTGAAGGGGGTAAAGATGGCTGTGGAGATCTCTCCCCTGATCAAGCCTTCGCGGCTCAGGCGCCGCGGAGGCCTGCTGGGTGAGTGCCTGGCAGAGTTCCTGGGGACGTTCGTCCTCATTGCGTTCGGATGCGGTGTCGTGGCGGTGGCGGTCGCGGCGCTGCCCGGCTCGGGCCGTGCCGCGACGCCCACGACGATCTTCCTGGCCGCGGGCGACTGGCTGCTGATCACCTGGGGCTGGGCCATGGCCGTGGTCTTCGGCATCTACGTGGCCGGCGGTGTCAGCGGAGCGCACATCAACCCGGCGGTGACGCTGGCGTTCGCCATGCGCCGCAAGTTCCCCTGGGTCAAGGTCCTTCCGTACTGGTTCTCGCAGGTCGTCGGCGCCTTCGCCGGGGCGGCGCTGGTCTTGGGCGTCTACCACGACGCGATCAGCGCGTACGACGCCGCCTCCAAGGACCCGCACGTGGGCGGGAAGACGCTCGCCACGTTCTCGATCTTCGCCACCTTCCCGGCGCCGTACTACAACGGCGGTGTCTGGGGACCGCTGATCGACCAGATCGTCGGCACCGCCTTCCTGGTCATGCTGGTCGTCGCGGTCATCGACCTGCGCAACACGGCGGTGCAGGCGAACCTGGGCCCGCTGGTGATCGGCTTCGTCGTCGCCGCCATCGGCATGTCCTACGGTGCGAACGCCGGATACGCCATCAACCCCGCCCGTGACTTCGGCCCGCGGCTGCTGACCTGGCTGGCCGGCTGGGACGGGTACGCCTTCCCGGGGAACGGCGCGTGGTTCAGCGACTACTTCTGGATCCCGATCGTCGGGCCGCTGGTCGGCGGCGTGATCGGGGTCCTGGTGTACGACCTGTTCATCGGCGACGTGCTGCACATCCGTACCGAACTGGGGGAACTGCCCGAACCGGGCAGGACGCGCGACTGACGCCACCGTGCGCGGGGCGGCCGGCGTCCCCGGCCGCCCTCGCGGCATGTCCTCCCCCCGCGATTGACGGGTTCTGGTCAAATTCCGGCCAAGTGTCGGACCTCTCCTCCCGGAAGTGGTCGGGTCTCAGCGACGGCTGAACCAATGCCCCTTCCGGGAGGATCCGTTGTCTTCACTCACCCGCAGGAGACGGTGGCTCACGATCTGCGCCATCACCGCCTCCGCCGCACTCGTGTCCCTGCCCGCGGGCGCCGCCCCCGGCCGGGACGGCACCCCCTTCGGCGCCCGTGCCCTCGCCCGACTCGCCGCCGAACGAACGCATTCGGCGGGCGGCGACACCCACAAGGTGAAGGCCGCCGACGAGGACGACGGCAACGAGGCCGACGAGATAGCCGAGGGAGCGGACCAGTACGCCGAGGCCCGCACCTCGCCCGGCATCGTCGCGCCGGGCGCGTACGGAGCCGCCTGGAACAGCCTGGGCGACCTGTCCGGCACCGGCGGGCGCTGGCACCACGTCACCGGCCTGCCCTACGACTCCGACGACCCGCGCTACCGCGACATCGACTCCAACTCCAGCGGTGGTGCGGGGCGTGTCACCGGCCGTATGGCCGCGATGGCCGCCGACGACGACGGATACGTGTACGCGGGCAGCGCGGGCGGCGGAGTGTGGCGGTCGCGCACCGGCGGCGGCCACTGGCAGCCCATCAGCGACCGGCTGTCCTCGCAGTCCACCGGCGCCCTCGCGCTCGACGGCGCCGGACGGCTGTGGCTGGGCACCGGCGAGGCCACGACCAACGCGGACGCCTACCTCGGCAGCGGCGTCTACGTCCTCTCCCGCCCGCACGACGGCACCTTCTCCGGGCGCAGCCGCGTCGGCGGCGACGAGCTGGAGAGCACCACCATCCACGAGCTGCGCTTCGGCGGCGGCAAGGTCTGGGCGGCCACCAGCGAAGGGGTGTGGAGCCACTCCACGAAGCGGCTCACCGGCCCCTGGAAACTGGAGTTCGCGCCCAACCCCGACTATCTGCCGGGCGGTTCACAGGCGAAGGACCCCTCGGCCGCGTACAAGAACATCGCCAACGACATCGCCGTCGATCCGAAGGACCCCGCGAAGGTGGTCCTGGCGGTCGGCTGGCGCAGCGGTGACGACTACAACGGCTTCTACACCAAGGTGAACGGCGCCTGGACGCGGATCACCAGCGGTCTCGGCGACCTCCCGGCCGACCCGGACGACGTCGGCAACGTCACCTTCGCCCGCTCCGCCGACGGGTCCCGCTACTACGCCATCGACCAGTCCCCGGAGCAGCTCAACACCAATCCGGACAGCGGTCTGGAGGGCATCTACGTCTCCAAGTCCGGCTCTCCGACCGGCCCCTGGACGAAGATCGCCGACTACAAGGGCCTCGCCGCCGACGGCTCGGCGCTGACCACCAGCGGCTATATGCCTGGCGTCCAGGCCTGGTACAACCAGTTCCTCACAGTGGACCCGAGCGACCCGGAGCACGTGTACGCGGGGCTGGAGGAGGTCTACGAGACCAAGGACGGCGGCACGAGCTGGTCGACCGTCGGGCCGTACTGGAACTTCGGCTTCTCCTGCTGGAGCATCGACCCGGCCGAGCAGACCGGCGACTGCCACCAGACCACCCACTCCGACCAGCACGGCGTGGCGATCGGCCGCCGCCACGGCAGGAGTTACGTGTACGTCGGCAACGACGGCGGCGTCTACCGGCGCCCGGTCCACGGCTCCCAGGACTCCTCCGGGCACGCCACGGACTGGACCTCCCTCAACGACGGCACCATCGACACCCTGCAGTACTACTCGGTGGGCATCGGCCGGGACCTGACCCACGGCGGCGTCTCCGTCACCGGCGGGCTGCAGGACAACGGCCAGTCCGTCCTGCGCGGCGACGACAAGGTGATGGGCTCCAACTTCGGCGGCGACGGCGGCGACACCCTCACCGACCCCGCCGACGGCTGCGACATCGCCGAGGAGTACGTCTACCTGGCCGTCCAGGTCACCCAGAACTGCGCCGTCAACGACGGTGGTTGGACGACCGATCCGAGCAAGGTCACCTCGTACAACGTGGCCCCGGCCGACAACGCCACCGGCGAGGCCCGCTTCATCGCCCCGCTCGCGGCCGACCAGAAGAACAGCGCGACCTGGATCGCGGGCGGCCGCCACGTGTGGGTCCAGACCCACGGCTACGCCATCCGCAGCGGCTCGGAGTGGACGAGCGTGCACGACTTCGGTGCCGGCCGCACCGCGACCGCCGTCGCGGCCTCGGGCGGCAAGGTGTACGCGGCCTGGTGCGGCCCCTGCAACAACCAGGGCTTCGCCCGCGGCATCGCCGTCGGCAACGCGGACGGCACCGGCTGGCACGACATCGCCCTGCCGGGCGGCGGCGCCGACGGCACCGTGCCCAACCGCTACCTCAGCGGCTTCGCCGTCGACCCGAAGAACGCCGACCACGTGTACCTCGCGGTCAACGGCTTCTCCCGGCACTGGACCGAAGGGCCCGGCGCCGGTGTCGGCCATGTCTTCGAGTCCAGGGACGGCGGCACCACCTGGAAGGACATCTCGGCGAACCTCCCCGACGTGCCGACGAACTCCGCCGTCGTCACGCCGAACGGCGGTCTCGCCGTCGCCACCGACCTCGGCGTGGTCTACCGCGCGCCGGGCCGTACGACGTGGCAGCGCGTGGGCCGGCTCCCGGCCGTCGCCGTGCTCCAGCTGAAGCTGAGCCCGGACGGCGGCACGCTGTACGCGGCCACCCACGGGCGCGGGATCTACACCTTCGAGGTCCGCGACTGCGGCTGACCCGGGCGCGGGGGTGATCCCGGTTGCCTCCCGGTTCCCGGTTCCCCGGGTCCGGGAGCCGGGGTCACCCCTCCCGCGGGTACGGCACGACACTCACGTCCAGCGTGAAGGCGACGCCCGCCGCACCCGCCACGTCCGGCGCCTTCGCCGAGGCCGTGACCCTGGCCGAGCCACCCCGGGTGCCCGCACACCGCAGTGCGGCACGGGCGGTGCCGTCCGGGCCCACCTGCCATCCGGACGGCAGCACGAGCGCCGGCGCGGAGCTGCGTACGGCCGTCCACCGCCTGTCGTCGGTCCGGGGCTCCATCACGAGGGACACGACGGTCCCGGGCCGTACACACAGCCGGCGCACGGCCGCGTCACCGGGGGCGACGACGACCTCCGCACGCCCCGCGGCACAGCCGACCGCCGGACCCGAAGGCGAGCCCGAGGGAGAGCCCGAGGGAGAGCTCGGGGGAGAGCTCGAGGCCGAGGTCACGGAAGGGGGCGCCGAAGGGGGCGCGGAAGAGGGCGCGGAACGCCCCCCGGGCGGCACGCCGGCCGATCCGTCCCCCGCCGATCCGCCGCAAGCCGCCAGGACGACCGTGCCGGCCGCCATCCATGCCCCGGTCCACCACCGCATGCCCGTACCTCCCGGCCCGCACCCACGGACACCACCATGCCCCCGCGGCGGGGTTTCAGCGTCCCGTGGTGAGGACCATCCGGAAGCGGGCCCTGCCCTCGGCCATCCTCGCCACCGCGGCAGCGGTCTCCTCCAGCGGCATCTCCTCGACCCAAGCCCGGACACCGGTCTGGGCGGCGAAGCGCAGGGTGTCCTGGGTGTCGACGGCGGTGCCGGAGGCGTGGCCGTAGACCTTCCTGGCGTTGGGCACCAACTGGAGAGGGGTGACGTTGATGTGTTCCGGTGAGATGCCCACGATCACGAGTTCGCCGCGGCGGCCGAGCCCGTCGACGGTCGCGGACATCGCCTCGGAGCTGGTGACGGTGGCCAGCACCACCTTGGCCCCACCGAGGGACTGCAGCGCCTGCGCGGGCTCACCGGCGGTGCTGTCGACGTAGTGCGCGGCGCCCAGCTTGTGCGCCAGGTCCCGCTTCTCCTGGCCGCGGGCGATGGCCACCGTGTCGAAGCCCATCTTCTGGGCGAACTGCACGCCCAGGTGACCGAGGCCGCCCAGGCCGAGAACGGCGACGGTGTCGCCGGGGCGGGCGGCCGTGCGGCGCAGCGCGTTGAAGACCGTCACGCCCGCGCAAGCCAGCGGCGCCGCCTCGACCGCGGTCAGCTCGTCCGGGATCGCCGCCAGGGCGACGGCGGGCACGACGACGGAGTCGGCGTAGCCGCCCGGGTAGGCCACGCCCGGGATGGACAGCTCCGGGCACAGCACGGCGTCGCCGTCCCGGCAGGCGTCGCAGTGGCCGCAGCTGCCGCCGTACCAGCCGACGGCGACACGGTCGCCGACCTGCCAGCCCGTCACGTTCTCGCCAAGGGCGTCGATCCGTCCGGCGATCTCGTGACCGGGAGTGACCGGGAACGTGGTGCCCGGCAGCATGCCCGAGCTGATCAGCAGGTCGGAGTGGCACACACCGCACGCCTCGACGGTGATCCGCACGGACCCCGGCCCCGGTTCCCGGCGGACGACCTCGACGAGCGTCGGTGTGTCCTGGGGTGCGGCGATCTGCGCGGCGCGGAGCGGTCCGGTGTGGGAGGTGGTGGACGCAGACATGATCTGACCCTTCGTCGTGGCGCGGAGCGGGAGCCGGAGCCAGGTCGGGCCGCCGTCGCGGCGGCACCCGCTCGCTCGGCCCCGGACCGATGTGGGCGGTTCTCCACGGTCTGCCAGTCCGACGATAAGCAGGCCGCGCGCCCCTCGCACTCGCGCGCGCCGTCGGGGCGGCCGAACAACGGCCCGGCCTCCTCCTGACCGGCCTCGGCGTGACTCCTGATCGGCCTCGGCGGGACGCTGACCCGGGCGGACAACGTCGTCCGGTCGAGCTCCCCGAGGAGCAGCAGGGCGAGATCTCCGGGCTCGCCGGGGCGCCTGCGCCGTCACGCCCCACACCCACGCTCTGCCCGGGCTCTCCGGCCTCACGGCGCGGGCGCGGCTGGCG